>NZ_JADOUX010000004.1:0-252824 GCF_015751745.1 Cryobacterium sp. CAN_C2 | reverse complement strand
TGCTGCGGTGCGGTTGCCGTTTCGTCCGGCGGCTGTGCCCGTGCTGCATCCGCCGGTGCTGGCGTAGGCGTAGCTGAGGGTGTGGCGGGGGATGACGGCGGTGACGAGGCGTCCGCCCGCGTCGTAGCTGTAGGACGAGGAAGCGACGGTACCGCCACGCGTGAGCGTGTCGGTGAGGATCCGACCAGATTGTGCGCGTACGACCTGGTCGACGATCGACGCTGCGGCCGGGAACGCCCAGGTGATTCCCGTCGTGCGACCCGCCTGGTCGCGGACGATCCCGGAGAGGGAGCTGCCGTTTCCGCTGTTGCCGGTCCCGGTCGGATACAGCACGGAGTCGAGCATCCCGTTCACATAGTTGAGGTCGGCGATGGGTTTGGTGGCGTCTTTGACGATGTCGAGTTGTCCGTCGAGGGTGTAACTGAATTGTTGTGCCTTGGCGGCAGCGCCGGGGGTGATGGTGGAGATGGACAGGACCCGGCCGGTGAGGTTTTCGTAAGTGGTGGTGGCGATGGTGCCCCAGACGTCTGTGTAGGTGACGGTGCGGCCGAGGAGGTCGGTTGTGGTGGTGACGCGTCCGTTGGTGGGTGAGCCGGTAACGCCGTCGTCTTGGTCCCAGCTGGTCAGCGGGTCACCACCGGGGGTTCCGTTGCTCGTGTAGGAGAAGGTTGATGTGCGTGCCGCAGCGGTGCCGTAGGCGGGGTAGGTGACTTGATTGGTGCGGCCGCGCGCGTCGAACGTCGTGCACGTCCACGCCGAATCCCCCGAGCGTTTCGTACCCACGGCACGCCCGAGGAGGTCGTAGGCATACGTCGTGACAATCGCGGAGCCCACGGCCGGGGTGGGCCCGGTATCCGTGCGGAGGAACCCGGACTGCGACGTATTGGCCGGAAGGCCGCAAACGGGGCCGGTGCCGTTGGCGGCTTCAAACGTTTCTGCGTCACCGTAGTAGGCGAACGTGGTCCCGGCCACAGCTGCGGTGGCGCCGGTGGCGACTGCGGCGGGCAGTCTTTTGCTGGTGCGGCGCAGGTAACCGCTGCCGAGGGCTTCAAAGGTGGTTTCGGTGCGCAAGTTCAACCCGGCCGGGTCGACGATCGTCGCGGTCGCTTCACCCAGCCACGGGTTGGCATACTCGGCTGCGGTGGCCAGGTCGGGGACCTGTGTATCGGATACTCCGGCGACGCCGACGGGCGCCGCATCATCGGTGAGGGTGGCGGTGGCCAGTCCGTAGTCGGGGGTGAGGGCGCTGCCGGGAACCAGCTGGGTGGTTCCATCTGGGAGGACCCAGTGCAGTTCAAGTCTGGCCGCGCCGGTCAGGTCGAAATACTCCACGCGGATGCGTGACTGTTGCCCGGCCGTGCGGGTGACGGCGAGGTTGTTCGGTGACCAGTGTTCGGCGCTGGGGACCCAGTCGTTGACGAGGAGGACATCATCGATCCATACTTTGGTGCCGTCGTCGGCGAAGGTTTTGAAGGTGAAGGTTCCCGCAGCGGGGAAGGTGACCAATCCGGTCAGGCGTAACGACCAGTTGTCGGCTGGAATACCGGTCGTGGGTGCGGCAGCGGCCCAGTTCTGGGACACCGCGCCGCCCGCTGTTCCGATTCCGAGGCCGAACGCGGTGGGGGTGGCGGTGAGGGACGCGTTGGGGAAGTACTGGGCGTTCAGCCCGACCAGGCCCTGGTCGTAACTGGTCGCTGAGTGCGCCGGAACGATCGGGCACGACGCCACGGGGCGCCGGTCAGGCCCGAAGCAACTCGTCGGTGCCGGGCCGTAACTGTCGATGGCACGGTCTTGACCGTTGTAGAGGGTGGTGGACATTCGCCCCTGGGCGTCCGTCGCCGACAGCGGCATGTCCTTCTCGTTCCACACCGCCAACACCGTCAAACCGCTCGCGCTCATGTCCGTCAGTTGCCGGTAGCCGCTGTCGAAGGTCACCGTCCGCGCGTGCCCATTTGACGGTGCGGTGGTCGGCACGACGATTCCGGCAACGTCGACATAACTGACGCCGGCACCGTAGGTGTAGGTCTTGGACGGGCGGGCACTGACGGTGACGCCGTCCGGCGCAGGCAGGGCGACGGTGACTGCGCGGCCTTGAGCGTCGTAGCCGATCGTTGTTACGACCGGGCCAGTGGGCACTCGGGTGGTGTCGGCGGCGAGCCAGTCGTTGGCGAGGGAGTCGCGGATGGTGGAGAGGCGACCGCTGGTGTAGCCGAAGTCGGTGAGTTCGTCACCGGGATCTTTGATCCGCACCAGCATGCCGGTTGCGTCATAATACAGCTGGGTCGTGTCGGCGGCGCCCGCCACATGCCCCGGGTAGACGATCCGACACAGAGCACCGGCAGGCGGGGCCGCATACCCGGTGGGTACCGGACACGCCAAGCCCGTACCGTCGGAATCTGCCGATGTCAGACCGACGCTGGTGGCGGTATCGCCGGCGTAGGCGAAGACCACCTCACGGAGGAAGCTCGGCGGAGTCGTCGCCGGGACTACGGCGGAGAGCCGGTCGGAGACACGGTCGATCTGTCCCGTGCCCGAGCGATACGTGGAGACCGGGCTGGCCGGTTTCAGCGCGTCAGCGGGGGTGGTGGACGATTGCACCCTGCCTTGCGCGTTGAAGGAATAGACGGTGCCGTCGTCGGAGGTGAGGGTGACCTGACCGGTCGCGTCGAGTGAGAGAACACCGTATTCACCGACCGGGGGCGTGTAGCCGCCGGTGGATGCTTTGACATACGTGTGCACGCCGCCGCTGGCGTCGGTGAGGACCACGGACGCTTCCGTCACCTGCGCCGAAGCATAGGCACCGCCAGCGCCAGAAAGCGGTGTCGACGCCGACCATCCCACCGGCAGGGATTGCACGGCCTTGATGAACCACCCGGCCGGAACGATGTACTCCACGCCGCCCGCGTCGCGCACCCACAGTTCGACGTTGGCGGGTCCGCCGTCATCGTAATAGTCCATCGAGAAGGCAACGGGAGTCTGAGCCAACGCGATCGGGGTTCCCCACGACACGGCAGACGTCCACCCGGACCACTGGTCAATCACCTGGGTGTTGTTGACGCGCAGGCGGGTTCCATTGTCGCGGGTCACCCCGAACGTGTAACTACCCGACGTTGGCGGGGTGACAAAGCCAGACCAGCGAGCCATGAAATTATCCCTCTTCAACGAGGGGCCGGGCGAATCAGCGCCCCATTGGAACGACACCTGCGAATCCGTGCGGACCAGCACCGGCGTCTTCCCGGTGAAATCGAACGACGGAGCCTGCCCGGCGGGCGGCGTGACGTCGTAATAGGAGCCGGTCAGGCCGGCATTGCTGGGCTGCTGCGAGTTGTAGCTGAACGACATCCCAATCGGACCGCCCACCGTACTCACTGTCGGCGACGTGAACCCCACGGCCACGTTGCCGTTGGCCAGGTTCACCGTCACCGGCCCGGCCGAATCGGTCGGTGCCGGACCGGCGTCGCCGATACGCAGATTCACCTGGAGACGGTTCCGCCACGACGCATCCAGCTGGTCGAAACCATCGTCGGTGAGCACCACCCAGGTGTAGGCCCCGCCGTCTTGCAGGGTCCCAGGAGGGACCGTCCACGTCGGCGTCGTCAACCAGCCCGAGTTGATCAGCGCACCGGTCTTACCGTCGGATCCGCTCGCGATGCGGACCTGATATTTCACCGGATGCCCATTCACGTCCGTCACCGGAGCGGCGGTGAGCGTCGGCGTCAACGTCGTCGAGACGCTCTGATCGGCCGGTGTGGCCGTGGCCTGCGGAGGCGTTGGCGCGGGCGTGTTCGTGACGAAGGACCAGGTGGCGGAGCCACGCACGGTGGACGTCCCGTAGACGGTGTCGTAGCCGTCGCGCACGTACCCTTTCCAGTAGTACGTCTTTCCCGGCTGCAACGCCCCAGGCGGGACTTGGTAATCCATCGTGCCAATCCACCCAGAATCGTGAACCGCACCCACTTCCGGGTTCGGGTTCTCACTGAAACGGTAGAAATACGCCAGACCGGTGCCCTCCGGGTCGACAGCGCTGATCTTGACCTTCGGCGTCAGTGGGCCGAGGACACCGTTGGCCGGTGACGGCGCGATCGCGGTGCCAGCGGTGGGGTAATCCTTATACGTGATCCCCAGCGCCGTGGCAATGTTCTTATAGGTATACAGGCCCGCGGATTCCTGGCCGCTGAGCATGATGTACGAGCCGGAGACACCGTCACGCACCCACTGGGCGACGCGGTTACCGAGCGCATAATCGGTGGCGCTGCCCTGATTGGACATTGTGAACGCACTCCAATATTCGCCGGTGCCGTTGTAGGAGAATGCGTTCGCCCAGCGGACACCGCCGGCATACGTGTTCGTCGTTCCGCCGCCGTTGTATGCGCCGTCCAGCCAGGCTCCGATGACCTGCTTCCCGAATAGTTGCTCGTAGTTATAGTGCAGCACGGTCCTCCAGTAGGAGTCGCCGCCGTCACGCGAGTTGCCGACGCGGGCATAGCCGTCCGTGATTTCAACACCGTTGGACTTGTAGGCGTGGATGTTCTCCATGTACGGGCCGACCGAGGTGGGGTCGACCGACACCGGGTAGACACGGTCCTTTGCGTGCAGCCACCCGTCGTCCGGGGCGAGGGTGAAGATCCAGTCGGCGCCATCCTGGCGGGCGGACGCGTCCACGTTCGCCGTCGCCGGCTCAGACACTCCCGGCTTTCCGGAGGAGTCCCACATGACCGGGTTGGGAATGATGAACCGGGTCTTGCCCGTGGAATCGTTCAGGAGGAAGCTGCCGCCCTGATCCTCTCGGATTGTCAACCCGGGTGCTCGTACCCACCAGGACCACTTCGCCGTTCCCCGCTCCGGCGCATGGTCGAGAACGAGGGTTTCCTTGACCGAGCCCGGAGTGACGTCGTAACGCACATCGACACCGGTGAAGACGTTGTCGTAGGTCACCTGGTCACTCACTGGCAACGAACGAGTACCACTCCAGTTCGCCACAAGGCTCGAATCCGCCCCGATCGGCGTGAATGACAGGTCGAAACCGTCGCGGGAAACCGAGAACGCATCCTTCGCGCTCGCGTTGGCGGCGAACTGCGGGTTGAGCGGGTGGTCCTTGACGACCCGGCCACCATGCCCGTCCGACACCGCCGTCGTTGAGACCGGCACCCACTGGCCGTCGCCCGTCTTAACGTTCAACGGAATAATAGAGCTGAACAGAGTTTTGCTGCCGTCGGCATTCTGGAAGGTATTCGTGAACTCCCGGCTCTGCACCAGATCAGATGTGGCGCGATCAAAGCCTTTCGGAGCGTTCTTGTCAACGCTTTGGGCAGGCGGGTTGTAGGGCGACGTGACCGGGGCAGTCTCAAACACCGGCGGTACTTCTGCTCCTGGGGCGATGAAATCACCCGACGGAACTAAGGGACGAACCGGTGAAGCTGGAGTTGATTTGAGAAGCGGGATGTCCTTCCACGACCGTGCCGGCTTTGTCGGCCCAGAGTCCACGGGTGCCTTCACCGCGTTATTCGGGTCAGCTACGAAGTCGGGCTCTACCCCCGGAGTGGAAACACTGTCCGTCAGGGGTGCTGCGGTATCTCCCGCGGACGGCACGGCTGGGTCGGTTCCCGGTGTTTCCGTAGCTGGTGGCGGGCCGCCGGCAGGAGTTTCTGCTTGGGCTGACAGGACTGGCCCGGCCACCATCGCGACGATAACGAGGGCAGCAATCAGAAATTTTCGCCGCACGGAAGACACAAACGGGAGCATGGGACTCCTTCGGTAAGAGACCAACAACAACATCGACCCCGGCGAAAGAGCCGTTGCTGGACACTAGTCCCACAGCACATTCATATGGAAGACACGAGTGATATTCAGTCTCCGAGACTGTACCCCCAATTCGAGGGCAACCGACTGTGTTGTCTCGTACCAGAGAAATGGAGGTTATGGTCTGCGAAATAATGGAACGAAAACGTCCGCTAAGGATTGTGACGCGGTTACGCGGGTTGCGGTTTTCTGCCGATGCTTTCTTTGTTGAGGTGGCCGTAGATGGTTGATCGTGGCGTTTTGAGGAGGTCCGCGATCTGTTGGACGGTGTAGTTGCCGGCGTCGTAAAGTTCTTGGGCGTGGAGGGCCTGCTCGGCTGTGAGCTTGGGCTTACGGCCACCTTTTCGCCCTCGGGCCCGCGCGGCGTTCAGTCCGTCGCGGGTGTTGGCGATGATGAGTTCTCGTTGGAGTTCTGCCAGGACGGAGAGCATCCCGAACATGGCTCTGCCTTCGGCTGTGGTGGTGTCGATGCTTTGCTCGAGCACGCGCAGGCCGACGCCGCGTTCTTGGAGGGCGGCGCCGAGGGTGACCAGGTGCAACACGGATCGGCCAAGGCGGTCGAGGCGGGTGATGACAAGTTGGTCACCACGCCTGTTGGCGGAGGCGAGGGCTTTGTCGAGTTCGGGGCGGCTGGCTTTGGCCCCGCTGGCGCGATCCAGGTAGATGTCTGCCGGGTCGACGCCGGCGCGGGTGAGGGCATCAATTTGGTGGTCGGGGTTCTGGTCTGCGGTGGAGACGCGCGCGTAGCCGATAAGCATGTGTCGAGAATATCGCACGTCGTGGGTTTGTCGTCATTGTTTTACGGCGCCAGTTATCGACGTAGATTTGACGGCGTGTCGTCGGTAGGGTCGTGGTGTCGGTGAATGATCGTTTGTCGACGCCCTGTGCGAAGTAGTCGGGAGCGTGGATGCCTGTCGAATTTCTGACGTTAGATCAGCAACGCCGCTATGGCCGTTATGTCGTTGAACCGAACCAGGCACAATTGGATCGGTTCTTCCATCTCGACGGGGCAGATTTAGAACAAGTCAATATTCGTCGAGGCGAGCACAACCGTCTGGGATATGCCGTCCAGCTGGGAACCGTCCGATTCTTGGGCACTTTTCTTCCAGACCCCACCGGTGTCCCCGAGGTTGTCGCCGACTATCTGGCTCAACAATTGGGCATCACAGATCGCGGCGTTCTAGCTCTTTATGCCCGCCGCGAGGCGACGAACCGGGAGCATGCTGGTGAGATCCAGCTCGCCTACGGGTATCGGGACTTCTCCGACCATGAGGTGCAAGCGGAACTTCGCGCATGGCTGGTCGCGCGGATGGCACTGTCAGGCGAGCGACCATCTGCACTTTTCGACCTTGCAACCGCCCGCCTCCTCGAGGCGAAAGTCTTGCTGCCGGGGCCGAGCACGCTCATGCGGCTGATCTCCTCGATCCGGGAACGGGGCAACGCCCAGCTGTGGGAAACGCTTGCGGACCTCCCCGATGCTGGCCAACGTGAGCGTTTGGAAGCACTGCTGGTCGTGCCCGACGGCGAGAACACGTCGGTGCTGGATCGGCTTCGGCGGGGACCGACGAGCATCACGGCATCCGGCCTGCTGAACGCGTTGACCCGGCTCGTTGAAATTCGTGCATTGGATGTCGGCTCGCTGGATCTGTCTGCGGTATCCCCGGCCCGGATTGGTGCTTTGACCAGGTATGCCACGGCCGCGAAGGCTCAGACGGTCTCCCGGATGAGTGAGCAACGACGAATCGCGACGCTGCTCGCCGCCGCTCGTCACCTGGAAGTTGTCGCGACCGATGACGCGTTGGACCTACTAGATCAGCTCTTGAGCGGCCTGCTTGCGAGAGCGGATCGGGCCGGGCAGAAAGATCGTCTACATCATCAGCCCGGGCGCGACGCCGCCACCATCGCCCTTCGAAACGCCGTCCGGGTGCTCCTCGATCCACCCGACGGCGGGATCAAAGCCCTCTGGGAGGCCATCACCCGCACCGTTTCACGGGAGCAACTCGCTGCCGCCGTTGCTGCGGTGGAGGACATCGAACGCCCCGCCGTCGACGTGCACCTCGACGACCTTCTGAGCCGGTACAGCTCGGTCCGCCGCTTTTTGCCTTCCTTGCTGGCCACGCTGGACCTTCACGCGGCACCGGGCGGACGGGATGCTCTGGCCGGGTTCGGTGCTCTTCGCACGCTCGAGGGACGACACACTGTCCGTGCCGATGAGGTTCCTCTGGAACTTGCCACCGGGGCGTGGCAGAACCGCATCCAGGACGCGGATGGTCTCCTTGACCGTCGCGCATACACCTTTTTGGTGCTCGAACGACTTCGAGAAGCGCTCCGCCGCCGCGACGTTTATGCCCTGCACAGCGAACGATGGGGAGACCCACGGGCGAAGCTTCTGACCGGACCAGCATGGGAAGCCGCCCGTGCCGGCGTCGCTCAAAGTTTCGGACATGACCTTGACCCACGCGCGGAACTGCAGGGTCTCAGCACCGATCTCGACACCGCCTACCGGGTAGTTGCCGGACGCCTCGCCGATAACGCCGCAGTGCGAATCGAGATCGTCGAGGGGAGAGACCGCCCCATTTTGACCGCACTCGACAAGCTCGACGAACCACCCAGCCTGACAACACTTCGCACCCTCATCCAAGAACGTCTGCCTCGCATAGATCTGCCCGAACTGCTCCTCGAAGTCGCCGGCTGGACCGGTTTCCTCACCGAATTCACCCACGTTTCTGAAGGCGCCGCACGTGCCGATGATCTTGATGTGAGTATCTGCGCCGTTCTGCTCGCTGAGGCCTGCAACATCGGTCTCGAGCCCGTCACCCGGCCCAGCGTTCCGGCACTGACCCGCGCCCGATTGTCCTGGGCCGATCAGAACTACATCCGAAGCGACACGATCACCGCAGCCAACGCCCGGTTCGTGGACGCGCAAAGCCGGGTACCGCTGGCTAGGGCTTGGGGTGGTGGGGACGTTGCCTCGGCCGACGGGCTCCGGTTTGTCGTCCCCGTCCGAACCCTCAACGCCGGGCCCAACCCTCGATATTTCGGCCCCGGCAGAGGGGTCACCTACCTCAACTTCCTTTCCGACCAATTTGCCGGCTTCCACGCAATTGTCGTCCCCGGCACGCTCCGCGACAGTCTCTACATCCTCGACGGTCTCCTCGAGCAGCAAACAACACTCCAACCCACCGAGTTGATGACCGACACTGCCGGCTATTCCGACCAAGTCTTCGGCCTCTTCCGGCTCCTCGGATACCAATTCAGCCCCCGCCTTGCAGACATCGGTGCGGCCCGCTTCTGGCGCACCGACCGAACCGCGAACTACGGTCCCTTGAATGGCCTGGCCCGAAATCAGATCAACACCGACCTGATCATCGCTCACTGGGATGATCTGCTTCGGGTCGCCGGGAGCCTTGCCACAGGCACAGTGAAAGCCTCAGAGCTTCTTCGCGTCTTGCAAGGAGGAGGCCGGCCAACCCCGCTGGGCCGTGCGGTGGCAGAACTTGGCCGGATATCGAAAACCCTCTACCTCCTCACCTACCTCGATGACGACAGCTACCGGCGAAGAATCCTGACCCAGCTCAACCGCACCGAGGGCCGCCATGCGCTCGCCCGAGACATCTTCCACGGCCACCGCGGGCAACTTCGCCAACGCTACCGTGAGGGTCAAGAAGATCAACTCGGTGCCCTCGGACTCGTCGTCAACGCAATCGTGCTGTGGAACACCCGCTATATCGACGCCGCCCTGAGCGAACTGCGCCGGGAAGGGCTACAGGTAGCCGACGACGACGTGAAATGCCTCTCGCCCCTCGGCCACGAACACATCAACTTCCTCGGCCGATACCAATTCAGCATGCCCGAGCTACCGCCCAATCAACTCCGCCCGCTGCGCGATCCGAACAGCCAAGACTGAACGACCAAGCCCTTAGCGGACGTTTTCGTTCCATTACTACTCAGACCCCATTTCCGGGGCTCCGAGAACCCAGGACCCCGAGGCTGAGCCCGTGTCAAAGGTGACGGCGCTCCATTTTCTCGCCGACGAGAACGGCACAGTTGAGAGAGGTCGGAGTTGGCCGGAAGACGCAAAATGCGTGCGTAGGGATCGGGCTGTGGCATTGGCGCCCGCGTCCGCACCGAACCAGCCCAGCACCTCTCGCCACTCCGGGCCATCGTCGGCCGTCGTTTCGTGCGCCGCATCGAATGCAATGTCGCCCTCGGTGAGGGTCCCGGTCTTATCCAGGCAGATCACGTCGACTCGGGCGAGACCCTCGACTGCCGGAAGTTCCTGAATGAGAACCTGGTTGTGGGCCAGCTTCACCGCCGCGAGTGCGAAGGCAACACTGGTGATGAGCACCAGGCCCTGGGGAATCATGCTGACCGTACTGGCCACGGCGCTGACCACGCCCCGTTGCCAGGATCCGGATTCGATGGCCACGGTCCATCCGCCCAGTGCCTTCATCTGGCCATTGAGGACCAACGCCATCAGGGGAAGCAGCGCCCAAGAGATCCACCGCACGATGCGGTTGAGCGCGTTGCGCAGCTCCGAATTCACCAGGGAGAAACGTCGTGCTTCCGACGTCACCTGGTGCGCGAAAGAGTTCGCGCCGACCCGAATCACTCGAGCCGTGCCGCTACCGGCGACAACGCCCGAACCGGACAGCACCTCGTCTCCGGGCAGTTTGTCAACAGCCTCGACTTCACCCGTCAGCAGCGACTCGTCGATTTCGAGTCTGCGGGCCTCCACAATGGTGGCATCGGCCGGTATCTGGTCCCCTGCGCGAAGTACGAGGATGTCATCCATCACAACGTCCGCCACGGTGATGTCGATGACGGAGCAGGCCCTCAGGACTCGTGCCGTGGGGGAATACACGAGCGTGAGCTTGTCGAGGGCGCGTTTGGCACGGTATTCCTGCATGACACCAATCAGGACGTTGGCGATGACGGCGAATCCGAACAAGGCGTCCTGCCACTGCCCGAGTGCAAGCAATATCAGAAAGCATCCGCCGACAACCGCATTGAAAAGTGTGAAGAGGTTGCCGCGAAGTATTTGTCCCAGCGTTCGGCTTGACTTGCCAGGAGCCGGATTATCCAGACCGGCCAGCACCCGATTCCGCACTTCGTCCAGGTCGAGGCCGGCGCCGGAGGACTGCGTCGCGCCCGCCGCGGCTAGAGCCCGGCCCTCGTCGGGTGCCCCGAGGTCCGATCCGTGTCCAGTCATCCGGTCCGCCCGTCAGCGCCCTAATTTGATACCGTTCAATCTGCCATGGATTGGTGTGGACCTGCAGCGAATCGGGGGATCTCGTAGCTGGGCCATGCAGACGACCGCCGGTGCACCGACGAGGGCTGCGAGCACACCGAGCACACCGAGCACACCGAGCACATCGAGCCCCGCAGTGAGGCTTGCCGCAGCGGCCTGCCCTCCAACAAGCGGGGGGCGGCCCGATCGCGTCACCGAGGCCCCTCCACCGCTCGTCGGGACTGGAGTGTGTTGTGATCGGGCGAAGGCGTGTCGGCGTTCGGCTGACTGAGTGCCTTACTCGGCCGAACGGCCGGGGACCGGCGGCGTGTCGATTACGGGAGTGGTTTCGCGCCTGACCGGATACACCTGTTCGGATTATCCGTGCAAAATCTCCACCCAACCGTGCAAGCGCTGCTCGGCGGACTTCGCCTCGGGCAAGTGCAAAACGTCGCGCTTGTTCAAATCCCGGCACCAGCGCTGCAGCCTCTCCGAACTCTGTTCTCCTCCTCGAGCTCGCCGAGGGTGAACGTGTGCTTGGAGATCTCCGGCTCGAAGTTGCCGCAATCCGCAGCAAATTACCTGGTGCGTTCATACCGCCTGGATGATGCCCATCATGCCGGCGTCCTCGTGATCGAGGATATGGCAGTGGTAGACGGTTCGTCCGCGGAAGTCGTCGAACGCGACTCGAACTCGCACGGTACTGCGCGCCGGTATGTTCACGACGTCCTGCCAGATCACTGACTCCACTGTCCGACCACCTTGTTCAATAATCTGCATCGGCCAGACGTGCAGGTGCAGGGGATGGTCGAGTGTGCTGGTGTTCGTGAGCATCCACTCTTCGACGCTTTCGAATTGTACGGTCGCGTCGACACGGGAGGCGTCGAATGTTCGGTCGTTTATCGTGGCTGACATCATGCCGCCGTTCATGCCGCCACCCATTCCCATAGCGAAAACAAACTCGCGTTGAGCGGTGACGGTAGCCGAACGCAGGTCGTTTGGCACGAGCTGGTCTGGTACGTCGGGGAATTCCTCGGTACTGGCGCCATCGACTGCGAACGTGGCCAGCGAGACTTCAGCGGAAGTGGAAGAGCCGCCCCCCATCATGCCGCCGGATGCACCGCGGTCATAGGGGAGAGCACGAAGGGTGGATGTGCCGGCACGAGCGGTCACGAGTAGGTCGGCACGATTGCCCGGCGCTAAGACGACTTCGTCAACGTCGCGCGCGGATTCAAAGCGTCCAGAGTCGATTCCGAGGAGGGTGAGTTGCTGCCCATCGAGTTGAAGCCGCAGGTAGCGGGAGGTGCACGCATTGATGACGCGCCAGCGTTCCCGCTCGCCCGGACGAGCGCCCAGTTCGGGGGTGAGCTGTCCATTCACGAGCACGAGCTCGCCCTCGCGGCCCGACATTTTTTCCATCTGAGCGGCCGCTGGAATGGCGCCGGAAGCAGTGAAGGTGATATCGGAGATGACGAGCACGCGCTCCCGTGTGGCGGGGATCTCCTCGGCGTCATCCACAATAATGGCGCCATAAAGGCCACCGAATACCTGATCGGCGACGAACCCATGGTGGTGCGGGTGGTACCAGTACACGCCGGGCGGGTGAGCGGCTGGCAGCTCATACCGGTAGTCATAGGAGTCGCCCGCTTCGATCGTGACAAACATGTTGTCGCTATTGTCCTCAGGCGAGACGTGCAGACCGTGCACGTGCAGGTTGCTTGGCTCAGTCAGGCCATTATGCAAGCTGACGTTGAGGGTGTCGCCCGCACGCACGCGCAGTGTGGGGCCGGGGACGCCACCGTTGTAGCTCAGCGCACGCACGTCGCGGCCGGCAATGGATACCTGCTGAGACGAACACTCCAGGGCAACAGTGAGAACGCCGTTGGAACTCTGTAATTCGGGCGGCAGAACGAGGGCGTTACCGGCCGAAGGTTCAGGTGCCATTGGCGATCCTGAGCCTTGGCTCATGATGAAACCCGTTCCGCCGATGGCCACGCCACCAATTCCCACCCCGCCGAGTATGAGAGCGTTTCGGCGGCTGATGTCGACCATCATCGGCCGTCGCCGAGCACCCGTATCCGTTCGCGGTACTGCTCTGCTGTGACCTCGCCGCGAGCGAAGCGCTCGTCGAGAATTTTTCGCGCACTGGTGAGATCAGGCTGAGTCGAGGTGGATGTTGACGAGGGGTCGCTGCCGCCGTTTTTGGAGAGTAGTCGAATGACGACATAAACGAGAATGGCGATGCCGACCAAAG
Organism: Cryobacterium sp. CAN_C2; assembly: GCF_015751745.1. Taxonomy (NCBI): domain Bacteria; kingdom Bacillati; phylum Actinomycetota; class Actinomycetes; order Micrococcales; family Microbacteriaceae; genus Cryobacterium; species Cryobacterium sp. CAN_C2. Next base: position 239,541 of record NZ_JADOUX010000004.1, on the reverse strand, counting down.
CCACCAGTCCAAACCCCCAGGACCACCCCATAGTTCCATTGCCCCACATCATGATGCGATTCCCTCCGTAATTCCTCAATGCTCCAGTATACCTCTAGGGGTATCTGGCTCCGGTGTGCGGCGCGTACGTCATGAATTTCTCATGTGTCCTTCAATCGATGATTCGGACGTCGGTCGGATGGCACATGTCGTTCGGTGGTGCATGGGTCAGCCGGCCAGTGATACCAGTGCGGTCCAGGTGTCGCCGCCATCGTTGGTGGCAGAGATACCGGTGGCGTCCGCGACAAGGATCCAGGGTGAGGTGCCGCCGACGACGGTGAACGCTTCGGGGGTGCGACCGGTCGTTCCGGTTTGTGTCCACGTGTCGGCGTCCTGCCGCCAGACTCCGCCGGTGGGGTCCAGTCCGACCAATCCTCCGCCGGCGTCTGCGTCGACGGAATCCACGAGGAGCAGCGTCGGCGCGCCAGCCAGCGGGCCAAACGTTTGGCCCGCATCGGAGCTCACCACGACGCCTGAGGCCGTCGTTGCATAGAGTCGATCGGCGTGCGCGGGATCCGCGCTCAGGTCGCGGAGTGCGAGGACCGCTCCTGACGACCAGGTGAGGCCGGAGTCGTCACTTACGGAGATGGTCCCGGCGGACGCCTCGTACCCATAGATGCGCAGGGTGCCGTCTTCGAGGGGGACGGCATCCAGATCGTGAAAATCGGCCTTGCCCGCTAGCGAGAGTGCCGTCCAGGATGACGCACCGTCGGTGCTGGAAATAAGTCCCAGGTTGGGAAGGGCCAGGTCGCTGTGTTCGGCAGGATCGGGGTGGCCCGACGCCAACAGCTGGCCGGGCGCGGCCACGGTAAACCCCATCGTGTCCTGTGCCCGGCCGACTATCTGCATCGGCTGGGTCGTGTCGGATCGTGGCGCCCCGGCCAGATAGGTCTCCGGCAGAACACCGGTCGGGATGAGCCACACCCCCTGGTGGGTGGCGGCATAGGTATCCCCCGTCAAGGGATCGGCGCCGAGGCCGTGCACGTGCTGGAAGGCGTTCGCGACCGAAGCGGTGCCTGGCGACACCGCGGCAGAGTCCGGGCCGTTGGCGGCACACCCCATGAGCGCAATAGTACCGGTGAGCGAAACAGACACTGCAAGAATTCGGCGCCGGGACCCGCGACATCTAACCAAGGGTGACTCCTCGGTCGCTCATGAACGGCTGCGGATTGACGCGGGCACCATCGACCCGCATTTCAGAATGCACGTGACCGCCCGAGGAGGCGCCGGTCGTTCCCACAAGAGCGACGGTGGCCCCCGTGGACACCTGTTGCCCGCGGCTGACCAGCAGTGAGCTATTGTGCGCGTAGCCGGTTTGGGTACCGTCACCGTGGTCGATCAGGACCCAATTACCGTAGGAGCCGAGCTGATTCAGGAGGTCACTGGCGCTGGGCCCTTCCGAGAACAGGGACAGTGGCAAATCGCTGTTCCCCGAGCGTGCGAGACTGGCTGCCAGTGGAACGGCCTGCTCCCCCGAGACCGCGGCAGCGGCCGCATCTGCCTGGTCCTGCAAGTTGGTCGCCCGCAAGGTCGCGCCGTCGAACGCGCTTTGCGCGGTCTCGCTCGTGGTCGCGCGGTGAGGCGCTTCCGCACGCGCGGCATCCACTTCGGCCGTGAGACCGGCGATCAGCGCGGTCAAGTCCGTGACCTGCGCTTGTGTGCCGGCCTCAGACGATCGGGTGCTTTCTACATCAGACCAGCTCGGGTATTCCATTGCCGCGGCCGGCGCCGCGACCCCGAGTAGGGTCGGAATCGTTGTGGCCGCGATAGCGACTCGTGTGCCACCTCTGTGCTTAGCCAAGAGAGACGCCCCGGGCGTTCATGAATGGTTCCGCGTCAATACGTTCACCATCGACTCGGGTTTCAAAATGCACGTGGCAGCCACTCGACGCACCCGTCGTGCCCACCACGGCAATGATTTCACCGGCCACGACCACCTGCCCGGCGTCGACGAGAAGCTGACTGTTGTGGGCATATCCGGTCTCGACGCCGTTGCCGTGGTCGATGAGAACCCAGTTGCCATAGGAGCCCTGATAGCCCGAGTCGACAACCGTACCGCCGGTCGCGGCAAAGACGGGCTGGCCACACGGAGCGGCTATGTCGGTGCCGTTGTGGAAGTCACCCACACCGTCAACCGGCTTGTTCGGGCGAGAACCGAACGGGCTCGATATGCGGCCCAGGACGGGTAGCGCCCAGCCTTGATCGCTGAGTTGGCCCGGGCTCAGGCTGGCCCACTTCCCATTGCTGGCGGTTTCGGTATAGGACGCAGGTTGCGGTGCTTCCGTGATCGAGAACCCATCGCGTTGAAAAGGAACGGATGTTGTACCGGCGGCAATGACGCTTTGTGAATCGTCCACCTCGGCGGCGACCGTTGCTGCGGCTTGCGGGGGTTTTGAGGCCACAGCAAGCGCGGGCAGAGACGTGCTGATCGCGAACAGGGCGATCATCGCCATAGCGCTACCGGCCGCAGCACGCTGGCGAAGTGAAACGGGTCGGGGAACCGCCCCTGCCAGCGGTGTGGCAGATTTAGCCGGGGCGGAGCGTGCCGCGCGCAGCCTGGACTCCATCGCGCGCATGTCACGACGAGACATTGGTGGCAGTGCGCCCGATACTTGCGGTGCGGTGGCGACGTGACCGGTGTTATCCACAGCGCACGGCTCCAGGAGCACACGTCAGTCGAGGAATTTGAGGGCAATGCATAAATATGTCCTTGCAGGTGATTCAGAAAATGGAAAATGGTCGTCAAGGGCGGGTCTTCACTGAAAGAACCCGCCCCGAACGTGCCGCTCTAGAGCGAGGCGAGAAGCTGAGCCATGACGGCGATTTCAGCCGTCTGAGACGACACGATGCTGGCAGCCATCGCTTTCGCATCCGCATTCTCACCGTTATCAAGTTCGAGCTGCGCCATCGCGACCGCGCCTTCATGGTGCGCAGTCATCTGTTTCAGAAAGAGCGTACTGGCCTCTGTTCCCGAGGCTTCCTGGAGCGCCATCATGTCGGCGTCGGACATCATTCCGTCGGAGCCACCGCCCATGCCCGACATGCCGGACATGCTGTCCTCTTTTTTGCCCCACGCCGACAACCAGTCCTTCAACTGGGTGATCTCCGGTTCCTGGGCGGTCTTGATCTCGGTCGCAAGGTCGGTCACGCCCTGGTCGAGACCGTCTTTGGCGAGGAGGTCATCGCTCATTTGGACGGCTTGCTCGTGGTGGGGAATCATCAGCTGTGCAAACGTCACGTCGGCGGCGTTGAATGCGGCTGAGGTTTCGGTGGTGGTGGAGCTGGAGCTGGAGGAGTTCGTCGCTGCGGTGGGGGGACTCCCACCAGCGCACGAGCTGAGAGTGAGAGCTGCCGCCAGGGTCACAGCAGCGTAGAAAAAGGTTCGCGGTTTGAGCATCGTTCATCCATTCGTCGTCAAGTATCAGAAAACCTGCGGCCGAGGTCACGGCAAAGAACCGAAGCCACGTACTGGCCACGGAACTGCATCACGGTCTAAACGCGACTGATGGAGAGAAGACTGAGGCTGGGTCGGTGTATCGGTAGGGCGCTGGTTCGCCATGAGTTCGGAATGACGCCACCGGCATCGAGCAGGCGGCGATACATGGCGGGCAGCCGGGTCAGGAAAACCATGGAAACGAGGGTGAGCAGCAAAGCGCACGTCAGCGCGAGCAGCGCGCAATCGAGCATTCCACCTAAGCGGCCGGAAGAAATCGCTGCGACGACGGGGGCAGCCACGACAGCTGCCGTACCCACAATCGCATCCGGTTGGCCAGTGATCGCCGATGAAACGGGAACCGGGGTGTGCATGGCATGCCCGGTGGCCTCGGAGTGCATGGCGAAAATCGTAAAAAGCAGAGCCGTTAGCGCAAGCAACGATACAAAAGGCGACAGAGAGACGGATGAAACCATTCGTCGCAGCGCACGATCCAGCGTCATGTCACCTCCCTCTGCATTCAGCCCAAGAACAGATCACCCATGGCACCTCTCGTAGGGTACCGCACGGCCGGTGGCGAATCCTGAATGCCCATATTCGAACGGGCAGAAACGCAAATCCTATCGAAACCATACTGAATCGATGAGTGACGGGGCGCGCCAACGCCGCCGAATTCCTCATTCGAAAACAGGCTGGACGCTGCGCCCGCTCGATCCTGCGCGGTCACAATGACCCTGGGGATGCCAGCCAAGCGCAGGTAAACCCACCACACGGTGGTACATCGACGCAGACACGACGCCGCGGACCCGATACGAGAGCATCATATCGACGGCGATCAATTATCGGAGGAGAGCGGCCAAGGGGCCAGAGGGGAGCACGATCCAGCCCTCTCGCCGGGCACGATCGAGCATGGATGATGGGGGCGGTTCGTAAAGCCCCAGTGCGGCACTTCGTGCTGCCAGTGCTGCGATCACAGCGTCGAAGGCATCCGCTGAGGTGATCATCTGCGGCGCGAACGAACCGAGATCGAGCCACGGTGCGGCTTGGAGAATGTGCCGCAGGAGCTGCAAACGAACCGCAGGATCTGTTCGGTACCCGGTCGTCGAGAAACCCCATAGTCGAAGTGATGCGCCCGGGTAGATTTCTGCGACCAATCCAGACCCTGACCTGTCGACCATGACGCCGGCCTCGGCGATCCTGGACAGTAGCCCGGCGCACCGCATAGCGGTGAGTCCGAGTCGATCAGTGGAGACGCTGAGCGGCCAGCGGCCGGTTCTTTTTCGCACTTCACGGTCAGTCTCGCGGTAGGCAAGGGTGCGACGCCAGGCCATTCCGCCGTCGACTCCGGGCAGGCTTTGGTCGCCGCTGGCATGAGCCACCATGAACTGCACGAATTCGTCGGGCCAGCCGAAGGCGCAATCAATGCCGAGTTTCTCCACGGTGCCAGCGTTCTCGGCGATGACCCCGTCTGCGACGCCGAGCTGAAGCTGACACAGGGAGGCTTGCGTTTCGCTCCAGTCGATGACCGCGAGGGCGGTGCCTTTGGGTTCGGCAGCGAGATCCACTCCGGCAGTGCGCATGCGCTCAGTTTACGGTGGGACGTGATCCTGGCAGCGACTACCTGGCAGCGACTACCTGGGCTCTTCCTTGTTGGCGACCGTTTCGATCCAGTCGGCCTCCTCGTCGGACAATAGGTAGACCCCGGAATGTTCGCTCTCGCTATCGGTTGCCGTGGGCCCGTGGGCCCGTGGGCCCGTGGACCCGCGCGATGTCGGCGACGATCTCCGGCGGCACGGCATCACCGTTATTCTCCATCAGCCACTCCCGCGTCGACGGCAGCAGCACCCAAATATGCACGTCGGTTGAACGAAGCGGTGCCGCCGGGGTGCAGCTCGGCGCCGTCGTAGGATCGATAAACTCGAAGAATGTCAGACCAGCACTTCGAGCAGGATGAAACCCTGCGCCTGCCGACCATCCAGTTTCGTGTTGTTCTTGATCTCGGCACCCGGCTCGCCGCGGCCATCACCCTGCCCCCGGAACTGGCCCACCCCGACCTGTTCGCCGACCGTGACGACGAGGGCGGGGCGCTCAACCTGTCGATCGACTACGACAGCGGCCAACTGCACGTGCTGCTCGACGACGCCGGTCCCAGCTTTCACTACCACGGCACGGCCGACCCGTTCGAGAGCCCGTGGCCGAAGGACCAGACCGAGATTCTGCTTGAATGGGCGCTCCTTCTCGTGCAGGAGGTTGATGCTCAGAACGAGTTGCTCGACTCGATCTTCGAGGCCGCCGAGTGGTTCGAGCAGGGTTTCACGCTCTACGTCCCCGAGACCGAACCGACCCAGCTCGAACTGATCGAGGTCGGCATCATTGGTGAGCTACTGACGTTGCCGTGGCTGGGCTCCGGGCGGGTAGACCACGAGCACATCGACGGCGACGACCACCCGATCGCCCTGCTCTGGAACGTGATCAACGACGACCCCAACGTACCGATCGCCCGCGCTTGGCTCGACCCGGAAACGGGCGAGCCACGCACTGCTGCGGAGCCCGGGGTGGACTGGAACGCCGTCGCCATGAGCGAAGACGAAGTGCTGCAGTGGCTCGTCGGCATTTACACGAACCACCACGTGGCGCCGACGCCGGAGGCCCAGATCATGCGCGCGGCGCTTGAGCGCATGGGCGGCATCAGCTGAATCGGCGCTGACCTTTTCGCGGCGCCGGGGTCAGCACGGCGAGCAGGCGTTCCAGGGGCCCCTTGCCCAGAGAATACCGCCACCGCCACAGACGCGCCGACACCGACGAGGGCAACCTGGGTTTTTGGCCGGCCCAGATCGGAGCGCGCGATGATGAGGCCGGCCAGGAGCACGCCGAGGAGAAACAGGAATAGCACGCGCATCAAAATACCGTTGACGCGATCGGAGCGCAGGCCGCACGCGAGCAGATGCTGCGACCCGGTCACCCGTGTCGGACCTGATCTGCAGGAAAACAGGCTACGGGGTCACGCGGCGAATCACCCGGGCTGGTTCTTGCTGTCGGCCAGCGCTCCCGCGGGATCGAGGGTCAGCGTTGTCGTGAGGCGCAGCCGGGCCAGAAAGTCGTCGTCGTGGCTGGCCACTCTGATCGCCCCCAATAGCAAAGCAGCGCCTCGAGGAGCTGATCGACACTCCGCCGATCGGCGTTGTTGGTCGGTTCGTCGAGTACGAGTAATTGCGGCGGCGGATCGGCGAGCAGCAGCGTCGCGAGCGCCACTCGAAACCGTTCGCCGCCACAGAGCGTGCCGACGGCACGCTCCACCGTCGCCCCGCGCAGGAGAAAGCGGGCGAGCTGGTTACGCACCTTTCCGGCCGGCACCGAGGGCGCCAGCGCGCACACATTGTCGAGAACGGATGCCGCATCGTCGAGCATTGTCGTTCCGCGAAATGGATGAGTTCTTCGGTGTCGCCATGGGTCTCCAATGATGTCGTCGGCACGAACACCGGAGCCGGATGCGGATAGGGAACGGGGTCGGCGCAGGGACTGCTGAGCGGATGCTGTGTCTCAGGAACGCCGCTCGCACGGAGTTCGGATCGGGGAGCGGTAGCCTGAATGATCAGCAATTGAAGGAGTGATTATGCAGGTCATCGTGAATACCGACAGCAACGTCAACGGCACCGAGCGGGTCGCTGGAGCGCTCGAAGCGATTGTCGAGGAGTCCCTCTCGCGCTACGGCGACCGCTTGACCCGGGTTGAGGTTCACCTTTCCGACGGCAGCGCCGGCCGCAGCAGCGCCGACGACATCAAGTGCACGCTCGAGGCCCGCCCCGCCGGCGGAACGCCGGTCGTCGTGACCGAGAACGCCAACGCCGTGGAAGAAGCCCTGACCGGTGCCCTGCACAAGATGAAGAGCCTGCTCGAGACGCACTTCGGTAAGCTGGATACCCGCAAGGGCAACCTCCCAATGGGTGAAGTCGGCTAACTCGACTCAGTCACCGCCTCGCCGCGAACCAGGGCCCATTAGTTCCTAACCGCGGTGAGAGCAGGGTGCCGCAAAGTAGCTGCGTTCAGCGCACCCCGGCGGTATGGCGAAGACGGCGGAACCGGCGGGCGTCATCCACACGTTGAATCGACTACGAACATGACGGCACCGAGCTTCGTGATGCCGCCAGTGAAGCACATCGATACTGTTTCGGGGGCATTACTGACGTGCCCGGTTTCGGCCGGAGTCGTTGACGGTGCCGAATCGAGCGCGGTCACGCGAGTCTGACAACAGCCCGCCAGAAGGCAGGTCACCGGCCGGGCGGCCTGCGGCCAATGGTAACGTCTCCTAGGTCTAGCAACTGGATTGACGGTCCACGCCCCCCCTGCAAGGAAATAATGCCCCAACAACTGAATCTTTCGAAGAACCTTCCACGCACATCGACGGGGCTGTCAAGCGAGATACTGCAGGATCTGCAACAGCTCGCCCGCACGCCGTCCTTGCTCGTGGCCTGCAACTATGGCGGCACCCTGTCGCACCACGTCGCCTCCGACGTGCCGTCGGTGCTTCTAGCGGAGTCGGCGACCGCCCTGCGCGCCCTCGCAGCCCTGCCCAACACGCATACGGCCGTCATGTCGGGCCGCCCGCTGCGCGACCTCGCCGCAGATTCCCGACTGCCCCGCGAAGTGCACCTCGTCGGGTCGAACGGTGGCGAGTTCGACTCGGAATTCTTCGATGCCCCCGAGCCCTTCCATGAGTCTCAAGACTCCGGTGTGGCCCTCGACCGCCTGCGCAACCGCCTCGGCGTGAGCGCAGCCCTGTTCGCCGGCGATGCCGCGAGTGACGAAATGGCCATGAATACCCTGCACGGCCCCGACCTCGGCATTCGCATCGGCGGCGGCGGCGATTCCGTTGCCGCCCACCGCATCAGCGGCCCCGAAAAGCTCGCCCAGCTACTCGCCCTGCTCTTCGAACTGCGCAAGGACTGGCTGTTCGGCCAACACGTCGTGGCCATCGAACGCCACTCCATGCTTGGCGACGGCACCTCGACTGCCCTCGTCACGCCGGAAGCGCGCATCTGCTGGATGACGCATCCGCTGCCCGATTCTGGCTCGTTGTTCGCGAGCATTCTGGGCAGCGAAGAGGCCGGACACTTCTCGATCGAGCCGGTGAAGAAGAGCCGCGTACTCGGCCAGCGCTACGTCGACAACACCATGATCGTCGAAACCCGCTGGGCTGACGTCACCGTCACCGACTACATCGAGCCGTCGCCGCTCGGCATCACCAACCTCGTGCGCAAGCTCACCGGCACCGGGCTCGCCCGCATCGTCTTCGCACCGAGGCCCGACTACGCCGTCGCCTACTTCAACATGCACGCTGCCGATGGTGTCGTGACCATCACGGGCACCCCCGACCCGATCGTGCTCACGGCGGCGGGCGTCGAGTTCACCGTTACCAGCGACGGCCGTAACGAAACGGCCACCGCCGTCGTCGACCTCTCGCACGGCGCCATCATGCTCAACCTGCGTTGCGGCGACACCGAGCCGTATCTAGCGGATGCCGTCGGCGAGGCCACGAGGCGCGGTGCGGTTATGAACGACTCCCGTTCCTGGGTGAACACCCTGTCGTTGCCGAGCGTCAAGCCGTCGCTCGTTAGCCGTTCGGCCCTCGTGCTGCGCGCACTCTGCTACGAACCGACGGGAGCGGTGCTCGCCGCCGCAACGACGTCGTTGCCCGAGGGAATCGGCGGCACCCGCAACTGGGACTACCGCTACTGCTGGCTGCGCGACGGCTCGATGACGGTCAAGGCGCTCGTCGACCTCGGCTCGACCGGCGAGGCCGAGTCGTTTTTACGCTGGTTGGCCGGGGTCGTGGCGGACAGCCCCGGCGCGCAGTGGCTGCATCCGCTCTATTCGGTCACCGGCTCGTCGCTGTCAACCGAGGCGAGCCTCGAGTCGCTGCCCGGCTATGCCGGCTCGCGCCCGGTACGCATTGGAAACGCCGCCGACAATCAGGTGCAGATTGACGTGTTTGGCCCTGTCGCCGAATTGATCGACACGCTCAGTGCCCGCCAGGGAACGCTCTCGGACTTTCAATGGCACCTGCTGACCGAGATGGTCGACGCCGTGACGATTCGCTGGCAAGAACCCGACCACGGCATTTGGGAGGCAAGGCGCTCGCCGCGGCACCACACCTACACGAAGACGATGTGCTGGGTGACCGTGGACCGGGCTATCCGTACCGCTGGTCGGCACGGGCGCGAGATCGGCGACGGCTGGGAGCAGCTCGCCGCCACGATTCGTGACGAAGTGCTGCGGGAGGGCTGGAGTGAGCAAGCCCAGTCGTACACCGTGGCCTACGACAGCCCCGATCTGGACGCCGCCGTGCTGCACATCGGTCTGTCGGGACTGCTCGACGTGACGGACGAGCGCTTTCAGCTGACCGTCAGCGCGGTGGAGCGCGAACTGCGCGTGGGCCCGACGGTGTTCCGCTACCGCTACGATGACGGCCTGCCCGGCCTGGAGGGCGGATTCCACATCTGCACCACCTGGCTGATCGAGGCCTACGTGCTCACCGGGCGCTTCGACGAGGCCGAGGCCCTGTTCAACCAGCTGATCGCCTTGGCCGGCCCGACCGGGCTGCTCTCCGAGGAATTCGATCCGGCCACCGAAACCCACCTGGGTAACCACCCGCAGGCCTACTCGCACCTCGGCTTCATCCGCTGCGCACAGTTGCTCGACGAGTATCGCGGGCGCTCAAGCGCTCATGGCGAACTTTTCATTGCGTGAGTTAGCCGTGAAGTTGGCCCCGTCTCGGACATGTGTCCGAAAAGTGTTAGTATAAAGGAATGACTTCTTTGACTGCCCCCCGCCTCCAGGCGGGGGAACTGCAGCCAGAAGGTCAGGCTGAGGTGCAGCCCGGGTCGAAGTTCACCCACGACCCTCGGGCGGAGCGCACCAGGCAGCTCATCTTCACGGCGATTCGTAGCCTGATTGCTCAGCCGACGGCATCCGTTTCGGTTGCCGACATCGTGCGCCTGGCCGGCATCAGCCGCAGTTCCTTCTACGCGCACTTTGCGAGCCTCGACGTGCTCGCTGCTGAGCTGCTGCAGGCGCAGTTCGCCGACGTTGGCGCGGCCGGCCTTGAGTTGCCGCGGGCACAAAGCGGCCAAAACGCCTCCCGGCTCGGTTATGCCCGTCTCGTGGCCCACATGGTCGAGAATTTTCCCCTGTACACGAGCGTGCTTGAGCTGCCGTTGACCCGCAGTGCGCACGACCAGATCATCGAGGCCTACGCGACCCGCATGCTCGCATCGGTGCTCGTCTTCGACGACGCGGCGAACGCCGAACTCGTCACAACCTACGTCGCCGGCGGCGCGCTGACCCTGATCGGCGCGTGGATGCGAGGTCACCTCGACGTGTCCGACGATGAGCTCGTCGACCAGCTCGTGGCCCTGCTGCCCGGTTGGTTGCTAGCACCCCCGACCCTGTACGCAACGCCTGTTCGCGTTGCATCACCCACACAAAACTGAAGGCGCATTCTTATGAAGATTGAAATCGGCGAAACCCTGGTCTACCCCCACCACGGCGCGGTCACCATTACGGCCCTCGCGACCCGCACCATCAAGGGCGTCGAGAAGCAGTTCATGACCCTCAACGTGCATACGAGCGCACTGACCATTCAGCTGCCGGTCGACAACGTCGAACTTGTCGGCGTGCGCGACGTCATTGACGCCGCGGGTGTCAGTGCCGTGTACGAAATTCTGCAGAACGCCTTCACCGAAGAACCGGGCAACTGGTCACGCCGCTACAAGGCCAACCAGGAGAAAATGGCCAGCGGCAGCGTTTACCGGGTCAGCGAGGTCGTGCGCGACCTGTGGCGCCGCGACCAGGACAAGGGTGTGTCGGCTGGCGAAAAGCGCATGCTCGAAAAGGCGCGCCAGATTTTGGTCTCCGAGCTCGCCCTTGCCCAGGGCCTGACCGACCAGGAGGCCGGCGACCTGCTGCTCATCGAAATTCAGAACTATGTCGTCAGCGACGAGCCGGTCGAAGTCGCCGTCTAGCCTGACAGACGAGCACCCTCGTTCGCCTCGCGAGCGAGGGTGCTCGTCTGTGTGCACGCCCGAATCAGACCAGGGCGGCGCAGAGCAGCAGTGCCGGCCACGAGGTGACGAGCACGACAGCCAGATAGACCAGATTGCGACGGGTGAGTTTCACGCTATCGATGCCGTAGCGCGCACTCAGCAGCATGGTCAGACCGGTGATCGGACCGACCGCGGTCGAGACACCCCAGCCGATGCACGCGGCGAGCACGAACAAGGTCGGATCGGGAGAGAGTGGATGCACGATCGTGGCCACGATTGCGACCGACACCACCGGGTGCACCCCGATGAGCGCGAACAGGATCATGGCGAGCATCATGGCCCAGGCGACGGGAACGGTGAAATCTGCCACCGGTAGCTGAAGATCGAACAGGGGAAACAGCATCCGCAGACCAACCGCGAGCACCCCGGCCGAGGCGAAGAGCGTGACCTCGCCGCGCATCTGCGGCAGATCGTGGCGAGCGTGCCTGGCGAGCGCGCCCGGCGCCTTGCGACCATTCAGAATCAGCAGGCCGATCAGGGTGACGCCGAGGCCGGCCACCAGCACGATGCGCGGGACCGGAACGGTGGGGGCACGCTGGTGCGCGACGACGACCAGGGCCACGAGGGCCAAAGGAACGCGAATGAGCGCCCAACTCAGCGAATACCCCGTATAGGCGGGCAGTTCGCGGCCCCATAGGTGAAAGATATCCCAGACGCTCAGGCCGATCGCGACGAGGGCGAGGCCTAGCCCGAGGAGAATAAGCACGAGAGAATTGGCTCCAGGAACGAGCGTGGTGGCCGCCGCAGCGGCCGCCCAGAACGGCGACCAGAATGCCGCGGCCGAAAACGACCGTGACAACAGTGCGGCATCGGCGAGCCGCAGCGCGGAACGGCCGCGCAACTGGTCGCCGACGATGCCGACCGCGCCGATGTTGATGATGGCGCCCAGCGCGTGCGTGGCGAGCGCGGTGCGCAGCACGGCGAGCCGGCCATGCAGGCGGCTGCGGTTGGTGGGCGAGATTGGGGTGACCAATCGCAGAAACGACACCGCGGTGAGCATGCCGATGAGGTCCTGATTGACTGAGAGCAGGTCGCGGCCGTTGATCTGGCCGCCCAGCTGAACACCCAGCAGAACGGATACGACACCCACCGCAATGAGCACGGCCGCAATCATGCGCTGGGTGCGGTTAACCAGAACCAGCCCGACTGCGGCCGCCGCGATGGTGAGCCCACCGGCCACGAGCGTCGCGTCGGGGAGCACGACCGAGATCCCCACAGCCAGGATTAGTCCGCTCAGAAGCAGTGCATAGAGCAGTCGCACCTGTCGCCCCTTTTCGGTTCAGCCTCGCGATCTCGGCTGGACGCGACGTATCCATCCAAGCAGCACGATCGCGTGTCACGAACCTCACCACGTTCCGGGCCCGGAAACAGGGGCCCGGAAACAGGGGGAGGGGATGGAGAACCCGGATTGATGTCGGCTGGTCAGGTTTTGGGACCGGAACGCTCGCTGGCGTGTGTTTTGCGGATTCGACGGCCGTCGGCGACGGTTTGCATCTCTTTCAGGGCGGCCTTCTGGCTCTTCTTGGTACCGCGCGGTGGCAGCTGGATGGTCTTCTCGGCGGCAATGCCGGCCCGCAGCTGGCGGCCACGCTCGAGTTCCGCGTCGAACTCCGCACCGAACAGCAGAGCGAGGTTGGTCAGCCAGAGCCAGAGGAGAAAGATCACGATGCCGGCCAACGATCCATAGGTCTTGGCGTAGTTCGAAAAGGTCGTGACGTAGAAGCCGAAACCGAGGGATGCGACCACGATCGCGACGAGGGCGACCAACGCTCCGAGGCTCAACCAGCGAAACTTCGGCTGCCGAACGTTGGGTGTGAAGTAGTAGAGCACCGCAATCAAGAGCACGACAGCGGCAGCGAGCACCGGCCACTTGGCAATGGACCAGGCCACCTGCACGGTCTGACCGAGGCCGAGGGCGGCACCGACGGCATCCGTTATCGGGCCGGAAATCGCCAGAATGAGCACGACCACCAGGAGCAGAGCGATGCCGATGACCGTCACAAGAAGCTGCGTAGGCTTGAGCTTGAGAAACGATCGGCCCTCGTCGATCTCGTAGATGCGGTTCATGGCCCGGCTGAACGCGCCGACATAACCGGATGCCGACCAGATCGCCACCGCGATACCCGCCACCAGAGCAAATCCCGCCGACGCTGAGGTGCTGAACTGTTCGATCGGCCCGCGAATGACGTCGAGCGCATCGCCCGGGGCGACCGAGGCGAGGATGGTCAGCAGGGTGTCGGCGGACTGCCGCCCCTGCCCGAATACCCCGAGCAGTGAGACCAGGGCGATGAGCGCGGGAAACAGCGACAGCACGGCGTAGTAGGTGAGTGACGCCGCAATATCGGTGCACTGGTCGGTGCCGAATTCGCCGAACGTGCGTTTGACCACGTACTTCCACGAGGTTCTGCCGACATCGGTGGGTGAGTCGGGCGTGTGTGCATCGTCCGGCTCCGGGGCGTCGGAGAGTTTCTGACTCTGACCTTTGTCAACCATGGGAGTCTCCTGCTCGAATGAAATGAGACCGGCGTCGCGAAACGGTAGGGCCATCGCGATCCCCGGCGGTGGAAATCTACTGCATTCTGACAAATCTGGCCGTGTGGGTCGCGGCGGTCCTCGCAGGGGAGGAGGCATGCGCATCGAACTCAGAATTGTCGGCGCCGGAGGCCGACGAGGTTGTATACAGGTTGGACATTGTGCTTTCTTTCATGGCGTGATCATCGGCCATAGGGCCGAGGGGAGTAGTGGTGCGCGGCAGACCTCAGCGCCGGCCGCGCACCGGGGTGGGTTTAGTCCTTGAAGACGTCCTTGACGTCTTCGCCGACCTTCTTGGCTCTCGCCGCGGTCTGGTCGGCGCGGCCTTCGGCGACCTTGGAGTCGTCGTTGGTGGCCTTACCGACGGCCTCGGTGGCCTTGCCCTTGAGGTCCTGCGCGGCGTTCTTGATCTTGTCGGCTGCACTCATGGTGTTCTCTCTTTCGTGTTGTGTTTTCAGGGGCTGTTCGGCGCGGGCGCGCCGAACGTGGGTAGTGGGAGCGGCATCCGCTGTGATCTAGCGGATGCGTGTGGTTCGGCTGCTGCGCACCCGAAAGCCTCCGCTGATCTGCACCAGGGCGGGGATGCGCAGGCCGAGTAGTGCGTCAAGGGCGTTGAGGGCCTCCTCGACGATGCGCACGACGTCGGTCGGGGAGGTTCCGCGACGGCAGGTCACCGAGACCTTGAGCACGGCCGCACGCATGACCCGATACGTCGAGATGCGGGTCGACAGAAACTCCGGATGCTCGCTGAGCGCCTGTCGCAACGCCTGCTCGGCAACGGCCGAATCGATCTGGGTAGTGCCCGAGTCCATGGTCTGCTCGCTGATGAGGCGGCCGACATGGCCGCGGCCCTGGCGCAGAATGAAGGTGAGCAGCAGGACCACGACCGCGACCAAGAAGGCAAGGGCAACGATCCAGAGCCAGCTGTGCATGGTTCCAGCCAGTGGTGTGGCCTGAAGCCAGCTCGTGACGGTCGCCCGGGTACTGTCGGTGACCGAGCTCCAGGCCTGCTGCACTGCGGTTTGAGTGGCGAGCACACCGAGTAGAGCAGCTGCGGCGAGCAGGAGCAGGCCAGCCACGAAAACAACGCTGCGGTTGAGCGCGCGGTTGGTGTTGTTCACGCCCCGACCTTTCCGCTAACGGCTACGATCACGCGGGTGTGCAGAGTCGGTCGCAGGTGCAACCCCTCGAGCTGGTCGCGCACTGCGCCAAGCACCGTGTCGCGGTGCACTGGCTGCCCCGACGTCGGTACCAGGTGCACCGTGGCGAGGCGGCGCGAGATGCTGACCCGGGTGCTGTCCGGGTCGACACCGCCAAAACGAGCGGCACGGCCGGCGAGAGCGGATGCGATCACCTCGTCATCGACAACGGTCACCGTGCGCTCGGAGTCGATCAGATGCCGGGCCCGGCGCCCGGGCGACACGGCGACGACCACGAGCACGAGGCCGATCAGGGCGCAGCTGACGGCACCACCGGCGAGCATCGCGGTGGGTGCGGTCGGAGCGGATGCGGCGCCATCTGCAAGACTGGCGGGCGCATCGAGCAGGGCCGGCTGGTCGATGAGGCGCAGCACGATCTCGGCGCCCAGCCAGATGCACAGCAGGATGACCACGACGGCCACCGCGATGGCCGCGGCCGACCGGGGCGAATGCAGTTCTCGGCGACTGATGCGCCCGTAGGTCGCCGTGAACGATCTCGACGACGAAGCATTGATCTCCGTGCTCATCGCACGCGCCGTTCCGGGGTGACATCCACCGCGGTCAGGCGCACGGTGATCCGGCCAATATTGGCACCGGTCAATTCGCCGACGCGGCGCCGGATTTCAGCCTGGGACGATTGGGCGCGAGCCAGGATGGTGCCGCCGGTACGCGCGATGACGGCCGGTTCACGAGTGACGCAGCGCAGGGAAACGACTCGAATTGAACTTCGGATCGTGAACGCGAGTATGCCATGGTCGTCGCCGAGCTCGACGGCGACCTGGTGGGGGTTCACGCCGAGCGACTCCGCGGTGACAATCGAGACGATCTGGCGCAGCGCGTGCGGCACAATGCGCGTGCGACCGTGATTCGTGCGCGGCGGGACTGCCGGGGCCTCGGCAGCCGGAGTGACTGGCTCCGGTACTTGTGCTGTGCCATCAAGAAACCATCCGTCTCTGGAATCTGTCGCCACACTCACGACGAGGAGCGCTTCCCCTGAAACACTCCGATCAGTGAGCTCAGGTCAAGGCGGCCGTCAACCACACGGCCGACGAGGGCGCCGACCAGCATGGCCGAGCCCACGAACAGAAACGCCCAGAAGCCCAGAATTACCCAGGTCAGCGCCAGGATCGCGCCGACCAGCATTCCAGTGCGGGTTGCGGTGGTCACCGGAGCGCGGCTTTGTTCGGTTCAGTAACGGCGGCATCATCGCTCGGCAGGTGAATGTCCACGATCGTCACGTTCACCTCGGTGACCTCCAGACCGACGAGGTCTTCGATGGCGCGAATGACATTTGAGCGGATGTCACCGGCGACCTGCTGCAGCTGCACCGGGTAGTCAGCGACGATGGTCACGTCCACGGCCACCTGCGTCTCGCCGACTTCGACGGAGACGCCCTGGCTCACATCGGTGCTGTTCATGGCCTCACGAATGGCACCGAGGGCACGAGCCGCTCCGCCACCGAGCGCGTGCACACCGGACACCTCACGGGCGGCGAGGCCGGCGACCTTGGCCACGACGCCGTCATTGATGACGGTTTTGCCGGTGCTCGTGCCACTGAGCGGTTCACCGGCCAGCGCGGTACCCATTGGGGCGCGGCTGCGCGGGGACTTGCTCGAAGCTGCGGTGCCGTTGTTAGCATTGGTGTTGAGGACTTCCATGGGAATAGCTCCTTCGTGGGTGGCAATTTAGTGAAGCCGGATCGGATTGTTACCTATAGGACGAAACCTGTGGCATATTCGTCACGCGAAGATGAGAAATATTTCTGGAGCGTTGCACGAGGAGGGAACGTGCCCGGCACGGTGCGTGAGCAGGTCGCGTCGCCGCTCGATACCGCGAGCGATCAGATGCTCGCCGACCGCGCCGCCGACGGTGACCTGCGAGCCTTTGCGGTGCTCGTGCGCCGGTACGGCCCGCTGATGCGGGTCTACGCGACCCGGGTTCTCGGCTCGAACGACGAGACCGACGATGTGGTGCAGGAGTCTTTCATCACGGCCTGGCTGCAGCTTGGCACGCTCGACGATGGCAGCGCGGTGAAGAGCTGGCTCATGCGCATCGTCAGCCGCAAGAGCATCGATCGGCTGCGCGCTCGCCGCCCGCACGTCAACATCGACGACACGGATGCCCCGGCGCCGGACAGCCACGCACCGCACGCCCTGGCTGAGGCCGAGTCCCAGACGGAGGCGCTCGCGCGGGTGCTCGCCGCCCTCCCCGAGGATCAGCGGCGCTGCTGGACCCTGCGCGAACTCGCCGAGTACAGCTACGGTGACATTGCCGCCGAGTTGAACCTGCCCGTATCCACCGTGCGTGGCCTGCTGGCACGAGCCCGCAAAACCCTGCTTCGTGAGATGGAGGAATGGCGATGACTGAACTGACACCGGCAGACCGGCGCTTCGTCGAATTCGACGTGGACGACACCGATCGGGAACAGGCCGGTCTGAACGGCCACACCATCGAGCAACTCAGCGACTACCTCGACCGCGGTCGGGTGCCCGCCGACCCGAGCATCGACGATTCGCCGGACTGCGAGATCGCCCTGCGCGGTCTCGAACGCCTCCGCCGGGTGCAGTTGTCGCTGCTCGACCGGGACCTGAAACGGGAGTCGCTCCGCGATGACAACTGGGTCGCGTCGATTCTCGACAACATCACCCTGGAGGCGCACGCGGGTCGGGACATTCCACTGATCCACCCGTCGCCGACCGCGCGACTCGTCGTGACGGAGGGCGCGGTGCGCGGAATTCTGCGGGAGACCGGTGACAAATTGCAGAACGTGCTCGTCGGCCGCTGCGCGCTGTTCGGAGACGTTGGCGTGCCCGGCGTACCGATCACAATTTCGGTCGATGTAACCGTATTCCCGGAAGAGAATATACCGCTGGTGGCCGACCGATTGCGACAGGCGATGTACGCCGTGGTGGCGCAACACACGAACCTCGTCGTGACGGCCATCGACATCACGGTGACTGACCTGTCTATCGCGCCCCAAGCATCCGCCCAAGGACAGGAGCACACGTGAGCGCAATACTTCCCCCAACCGACGAACTCGATGTTCTCGTGCGCCAGGTAGCCGGTGTGGATGTGTTGTATCCCGCCGGTTCGATCGTTGCAACCGTGCTCACCGCAACCATCGAAGCCGTGGCGCATCGCCTTCCGCTGGCGCCGAAGGTCGTCATGGAACAGCGTGCCGACGGCGTGAAGGTCACGGCCAAGATTGGCATCAGCGCCGCCTGGCACTCCGGCGATGTGTCTCGACGCGTACATGACGCCATCGCCGCGCAGCTGCGGCAGAGTGGCAATCCGCCAGTCGCGCAGATCGAAGTGATCGTGGCCCGCATCGGCTAGGCATCTAGCCGATCGAGGGGAGCGGTGCTACCTTGCCCCAGATGAAGCAGAGAGAGATGTTCCTGCAAGCGGATTCCGCGTTGCGCTTTGTGATCGACCGGGTCACTTCCGCACAGCTCGACCTGCCGGCGCCGGCCGAGTGGTCGCGTACAGCGAACCCGACCCTGCGTGACATTCTCGCCGCGCACGCCGAGGACGAAGCCTGGCTGCCCGCGGTGCTGGCGGGACGGACCATCGAGGAGGTCGGCGACACCTACACGGGCGACCTGCTCGGCGACGATCCGATCGGCAATTACGACCGTATCAACGAGACGACGACACAGGTTGTCAGGGGCGATCTCGACCCGCGCAGGGTCGTGCACCTCAGTTACGGCGACTATCCGCTCGCTGAAGCACTGCAGCACACCGCCCTCTACCGCGCGTTCCAAGCCTGGAGCATCGCGCACCACATTGGCCTCGACTACTCACTGCCCGACCCGCTCGTTGAAAACCTGTGGGAGCAGATAGCGCCCGACATCGAAATGTGGCGAAGTTTCGGCGTGTTTCCAGCCGAGGTGGCGGTGCCGGCGAACGCGAATCGCGAGGTTCAGCTGCTCGGCAAGGCCGGATACTGGCACGACTAGAACGGATGCCCAAGCCGCGAGCGGTAGCGGTGCTCACTATTCGGGGGCGACGCCGTTGTAGAAGTGCTCGAACACCATACTCGTGCGGGTGGAGGCGACCGCGGGATTGGCCGAGAGGTTTTCGAGCACGAAATCGCGCACGTCGTCGGTGTCGTGGGCCGACAGGTGAATGATGAAATCCTCGGACCCGCCGAGAAAAAACAGCTGCACGACGCGCGGCATGACGCGGATCGAATCGCGAAAGGCCGGGATGTGCGTGCGGGCGCCCGCCCGGATGCTCACGCTGATCAGTGCTTGCAGGCCGAGTCCGAGCGACTTGGGGTCGACCATGGCCGTGAAGCCCGTGACGATTTTGCGGCTGACCAGCGAACGCACCCGAGAGACGCAGGTCGATTCGGCGATGCCGGCCGCGCTGGCCAGCCGGCTGTTCGTGGTGCGGGAATCAGCCTGCAGCGCCGCGACCAGAATGCGGTCGACCTCGTCGAGGGTCTCGATCACCCGAATCCTCTTCGTTTCTACCATCGCGCATCTCCAATCGGCCGCATATTCCGTGGAATATTCTCGAAGTCTGGCAGATTCTACGGATTTTACCTAATGGAAACGAATCAATAGCAGTCTTACCTCTATCACAGCCGAGTCGTTCGGCAGCAGCAACCGAGACGGAGCACTTATGTTGGTCGGCATTCCCACAGAGATCAAGAACAACGAGAACCGCGTCGCGATCACCCCGGCCGGCGTCAACGAGCTCACCCGCCGCGGCCATGAGGTCATTCTTGAAAAGGGCGCCGGACTCGGCTCAAGCATCACCGATGATGCTTTTCGCCTCGCCGGGGCATCCATTGTCGACACCGCCGCCGAAGTGTGGGCCGCGGCAGACCTGCTCCTGAAGGTCAAGGAGCCCATTGCCAGCGAATACCCGCTGATGCGCCAGGGCCAGGTGCTGTTCACCTACCTGCACCTCGCGGCATCCGCTGAGTGCACCGACGCGCTGCTTGCGTCGGGCACGACCGCGATCGCCTACGAAACCGTGCAGCTCGCCGACCGCAGCCTGCCGCTGCTCTCGCCGATGAGCGAGGTTGCCGGCCGCCTGTCGGTGCAGGTCGGCGCGTACCACCTGCTGAGCGCCAACGGTGGCAGTGGCATTCTGCTCGGCGGCGTACCCGGAACCCCCAAGGCCAAGGTCGTCGTGATCGGCGGCGGCGTCGCCGGCGAGCACGCCGCGGCCAACGCGCTCGGCATGGGCGCCGACGTGACCATCATCGACCTGTCCCTCGCCCGCCTGCGCCAGCTCGAAGCTCGCTTCAACGGCGAGATTCAGACTCGTGCCTCGACCCAGTACGAGATCGCCGAGCAGGTGCGGGAAGCCGACCTCGTGATCGGCTCCGTGCTCATTCCGGGCGCGCAGGCACCCAAGCTCGTCACCGACGACATGGTCGCCTCGATGAAGCCGGGTTCCGTTCTCGTCGACATCGCGATCGACCAGGGCGGCTGCTTCGAGGGCTCGCACGCCACGACGCACGATGACCCCACCTTCGCCGTGCACGACAGCGTCTACTACTGCGTCGCCAATATGCCCGGCGCCGTGCCGGCCACGTCGACCCGGGCGCTGACCAACGCGACGCTGCCCTACGTCCTCGCGCTCGCCCAGAAGGGGTGGAAGAAGGCCATCGCCGAAGATGCCGCCCTCGCCAAGGGCCTCAACACCCACAACGGTCGCATCACCAACGCGCACGTCGCGTCAGCGTTCCACGCCGAGCTGCTGACGGTCGCTGACGCGATCGCCTGACGCGATCGCCTGACGCGCGTCGGTGCGTCGATCGCCCATTTCTACCGAGAGTCCTCGTTCAAACGGAGATTCTCGGTAGTACTGCGGGCATCCAGCCTTCGCTCTCGTGGCGCGGCTCAGATGCCGATGGCCATTCGCACGCCGAGGGTGATCATGACGACGGCGATGAAGCCGTCGAGAATTCGCCACGATCCGGGCTTGGCGAAGAAGGGGCGCAGCATCCGCGCCCCGAAACCGAGCGCGAAGAACCACAGAAAGCTCGCCACAACAGCACCGCCGCCCCACCACCAGCGTTCGGCTGCGCCCTGCTGGTTGGCGACCGAACCGAGAAACACGACCGTATCGAGGTAGACGTGCGGGTTGAGCCAGGTCAGGGCAATGGTCGTTGTGACGGCAACTTTTGCGCTGATTCCGGTGCTCGCCGACGCGACGAGGTTCTTCGGCCGAAATACCCGCACGGCGGCGAAGACCCCGTAGCTCAGGAGAAACCCGACGCCAGCCACCTGCACGACAATCAGAAGCGCGGGAGCGGTGCCGACGAGGGCTCCGATGCCGAGGATGCCGGCGAGGATGAGCACGGCGTCGGAGACCGCACAGATCAGCACGGCCACCAGAACGGTGCGGTTGTGGGCCTCTATACCGAGGCGCAGAATGAACGCGTTCTGTGAGCCGATGGCGACGATGAGCGCGAGCCCGGTCAGGATTCCAAAGAGCGCGGGCAGCAGGGTCTCGGCGAGGTGCATGAGTACCAATGTAGGCACGGGTGGCGACGGAGGCGAGCCGAGCCATCCGCTCCAATGCGGCGTGGCGAGCGCGACTAGTGTGCGCTGGTTGCGGCGATGACCGCGTGCAGGCTCTCGCGCAGGGCTGCCAGGTCATCCAGTGGCAGGTTGAGCGCTTCGACGACCCGCGGCGGAATGGTTTCGGCCACCGCGCGCAGAGCCGTGCCGCGCTCGGTCAGGGTGATATCGAGGGCGCGTTCGTCGGAGAGACGGCGTTGGCGGCGCACGTAGCCGGTGGTCTCCAGTCGCTTGAGCAGGGGCGAAAGGGTGGCGGGCTCAAGGCAGAGGGCCCGGCCGAGGCCTTTGAGCGTGCGCGGGCTCTCGTCCCAGAGGGCGAGCATGACCAGATACTGCGGGTGCGTGAGCCCGAGTGGCTCAAGAATGGGCCGGTACAGGGCGATGACATTGCGCGAGGCGATTGCCAGGGCGAAGCAGACCTGGTTGTCGAGAGCGAGGGGGTTCTCGAGCGTTGACGATGTCATGGGGCGTTCCGTTTCGACCGATTGTTCTGCGTGCTTTTAGTTAGTACACTAACAGTTATGACACACGGCAAGGAATCCCGCTCGCGTATGAAGGGTCCCGGCGGACTGACGGCTTGGCTCAATGGTCATCTGTTTCCCATACTCGGGCCGCCGCCGGTCGGTCCGAGCGGGTCAGATCTGTTGCCCGCGGCGCCCGCGCCCGTGCGCGGCTGCCCGGTCTGCGCCCAGCCGATGGACCAGCACGACATCGACCGCACCGGCGAGCGCACCCAGCTGCACTGCCCTCCTGTCGCGCACTAACCTGCTGCCTCGAACGGATGCCTGCGCCGGGTTTCGGCAGGCGGCACCTGTTGGACTGCTGGCACGGTGAACGAGCGCCCTGTCCCGGCGGCGCACTAGGCTCGGTGTCAATAACGGGAGATTGATGTCCACGACGGCGTACCGCACTGACCTCGACCGCGCGATCGCCGAATTGAGCGCCGGAAGTGAGCGATGGGCGCAGACCACCCTCGTGGCACGCGCCGACCTGCTGGCGCGCACCGGGGTATCCGTTTCTGGCGAGGCCGAGCGCTGGGTGGCCGCGGCGGCCCGCGCCAAGGGTGTTGAACCGTCGTCAACACTCATCGGCGAGGAGTGGCTGACCGGGCCGTATGGCGTGCTCACCGCGCTGACGGCGCTGGGGCGCACCCTTCGATCGCTCGCTGGTGAACGCAGCCCGCTCTTCGGTCGACGGTTTGGACGCGCGCCGGGCGGTCGCGTCACGGTTGCGGTGCTTCCGTACCGCGCCTATGACGGACTGCTGCTGCACGGCTTCCGTGCGGAGGCCTGGCTGCGGCCGGGCGTGACCGCGGCGCAGGCCCGGTCCCGAGCCGGATTGGGGCAGCTCACGCCCGCAATGACCGGCGGGGTAGGCCTCGTGCTCGGTGCCGGCAATATCTCATCGATCGCACCCCTGGACGTGCTCTACGAGCTTCTGGCGCACAATCGCGTGTCGATTCTCAAGCTCAACCCGACCTTCGACGGCTTGTTGCCGGTCTATCGGGCGGCGCTCGCCCCCCTCATCGACGCGGGCCTGCTGCGCATCGTCACCGGCGGCGCCGACGTGGGCAGCTACCTCGCCCACCACCCCGGCATCAGCCACGTGCACATAACCGGCAGCGCGGCCACGCACGATGCGATCGTGTTCGGTGGATCCACACCGGATACTCCGCGCCTCACGAAGCCGATCAGTAGCGAACTCGGCGGTGTCTCGCCGATCATCGTGCTGCCCGGGCGGTGGAGCGCCCAAGACCTCCGTTATCAGGCCGCACACGTGGCCACCATGCGGCTGCACAACGGCGGTTACAACTGCATCGCCGGTCAGGTGCTCGTGCTGAGTGCCACCTGGCCGCAGAAGGCCGCGTTTCTCGGCGAGGTTGCAGCGGCCCTGGCCGCCGCGCCGGCCCGGCCAGCATGGTACCCCGGCAGCGAGGAGCGGATGCGCGCCGCCCGGGCCGCCTATCCCGCCGCGCGGTCGGTGGCCGGCGGGCACCTGCTCGTTCTGGCGGGGGCATCCGCTGCACAGGAAGATATGCTCACAACAGAATATTTCGCACCGGTACTCGGCGTGCTGCAACTGCCGGGCAGCGGCCAAGCCTTTCTCGACGCCGCCGTCGAGACGGTCAACCGTGATTTTCTTGGCACACTGGGCGCCAATATTCTCGGGCTACCGGGCACGATTCGTCGGCTTGGGCCGGGGTTCGAGCAGGCCGTGGCGCGCCTGCGCTATGGAACCATCGCCATCAACGCCTGGACCGGCGTCGGCTTCCTGTCGGTGGCGGCACCGTGGGGTGCGTTCCCGGGCCACACTCTCGACAACGTGCAAAGCGGCATCGGCGTGGTGCACAACGCCCTGCTTCTCGATGAGGTGGAGCGAACGGTGGTGCGGGGGCCGTTCCGGCCGTTTCCGCGCTCGATCGCCCACGGCGAATGGGCGCTGTTGCCGAAGCCGCCGTGGTTAGTGTCAGCCCGAAGCGGCTCACTGACCGCCCGCCTGCTGACCGACTTTGCCGCCCGCCCGTCGGTGCGGAAGCTCCCGCGCATCCTCGCCGCCGCTTTTCGTGCCTGAGCGGGTGCAATAGATTGGCAGCACACCCACTGATGCGAGGTTCACGATGACTGGCTGGCGACTGCGCGATTTTCACTCCGACGACCTGGACGGCATTCTGCGTCTGTGGGAGGAGATCAAGGCCTCCGAAACCGAGCCGGTCTACGGTCTCTCCGAAGTGCTCGCTTCCTGTCAGAAGGATCACGCCGTCGTGGCGGTGCACGGCGATGAGGTCGTCGGCGCCGCCGTCGGGCGGGCCGCCCACGCCCAGGGCTGGATTGTCTTTCTGGCCACGGCGGCGAAGTGGCAGAGCCAGGGCATCGGCACGGCCATGCTCGCCGCACTCGAAGCCCGCATGGCCCCGTACGGCATGACCAAGCTGTCGGCGCTCATGCCCGAATCGGAGGCCAAGATCGATGCTTTTCTCAACCGCGGTTTCGAGGTGAAGAAGAACCTGCGGTACTTCGAACGGCACATTCCCGTGCAGCGCGAGGAGCTCAAGCTACTCGTCGAACTCGGCGGGCGGCTGCTGCCGCGCGACCTGTGGCAGAAAGTCGGCGGTATGGCGCGTGAGAAGGAACTGCTCGAACGCCGGTTGGTCATGCCGCTGGCCAAACCCGAACTGGCAGAGCAGTATGGTGTCTCACCGCCCAAGGCCGTTGTGCTGTTCGGCCCTCCCGGCACCGGAAAGACCACCTTCGCCAAGGCCATCGCCTCCCGCCTGGAATGGTCATTCATCGAGGTCTTCCCGTCGCGTCTCGCGGCCGACCCGCAGGGCCTCGCCGGCGCACTACGAGAAACTTTCCTGAAGATCTCCGAGCTCGAACACGCGGTCGTGTTCATCGACGAGGTCGAGGAGATCGCCGCCCAGCGTCAGGGCGAACCGCCGTCGACCATGCAGGGTGTGACCAACGAGCTGCTCAAGATCATCCCGGCCTTTCGCGAACAGCCGGGGCGCCTGCTGGTGTGTGCGACCAACTTCATTCGCGCGCTCGATTCCGCCTTTCTCCGTCATGGACGCTTCGACTATGTTGTGCCGATCGGGCTGCCGGATGTCGCTGCTCGCCAGGCCATCTGGGAGCGCTACATTCCGCAGGCTGTGTCCAACGAGGTCGACCTCGCCGTGCTGGTCGAAAAGAGCGACGGCTTCTCGCCGGCCGACGTCGAGTACGCCGCTCATCGGGCCTCCCAACACGCGCTCGAGAAGGCACTCTACAAGGTCGGAGACGGGCCGGTCATAAACGGCCCGAGCACCGAGGACTATGCCATCGCAATCTCCGAAACCCGCAGAACCGTGTCCGAAGAGGTCGCTGCCGAGTTTCTCGAAGACATCGAACGCCTCGCCCGGCTCTAGGCAAGCGGATGCTGCGGCGGCGATACCGACTCAGCTTCGCCTCATCGCGCGGCGGCAGTCAGTGGGCAGGCGGGCCTTGCGCAATCGCGAGTCCAGCGTGTGACCCGGGCCCGGAGTGAAGCGCCCGACAGCGTGGACGTGTCCCTGATCGACGGAGCTTGGCAGGTCGGGTGTCGGATACCGCCATCGATATCCGCTTTCCACGGCCCCGTCGTGAATGGGATCTAGCGCACCGGGCGGCGGTGCAGCGCGACGGCGACGAGCGCCTGCCAGATCACGAAGCCCTCGACTACGAGTGAAAGAAGGCCAAGCGGTTCGAGCCAGTTCCCGATGTCGCCGGTGGCCATCGGCATGCCGACGGTGCGATTGACGATGAAGCCGACCATGACGGCGGCCGACAGCGCTGCGGCGGCCAAGAAGTCGATTCGAGAGCCGACGACGAGCACCCGCTCGATTATGACCGCCGAGGCGATGATCAGTCCAACGTAGGAGAACGCCAAGTAGGGCGTTTCGGCAAACTTACCGGGTAGATCGAGAATGTGGATCGCAGCCACGACGGCGAGCGAGAGCGCGACCGTGATGCGGCGAGTGAGCAGATGCTGATCGATCAGGCGCGCGCCCGTGTTCTCCGAGTGCACTGCTGTGGAACGCGCGCCTTGGGCCGCCGATCGCGGGGTGGTCGTAGTCATGATTTCCTCTCCATGGGGTGGCTCCCCTCGAATACCTTGACAGGCAAGGAGCCCCCATGGCCGAATCATGGGCGAAACATAGCATTCTCCGTGTTTGCTGTCAGGCTGAGACGACGATTCTGAGATTTTCACAGGACGGTGCGGGTTCGGATGGCGGCAGCGCAGATCTTGGGGTAGTCATCGCATCGCTCGCCCCGGTGGTGATGAAGGGGTTGATCAGATTTCAGCGCATAACGGCAGGTTGAGAGTGTCTTTCCCACGCCGGCGGGACCCGATCGAGCTGGGCGATGGCGGCGTGCTACTCTGCCCTCGCGTCGCCTTGGATAGGTGTCGCGGCGTGCTGCTTTGCTCATGCGCCGCCCGTGATAGGTGTCGCGGCGCGAGACGGAGTGAAGTCGATCGAATTGGCCGTCCCAACGACCGGAGGGGAGTGCAGAGGCGGGCGACCCACGTCAGCTTTGTCCAACCTGACATCCCTCTTCCTGGAGGGAAGGAGAACATCATGCGAGGAATCAAGCCTGCTGGCATCGCAGCCCTAGGACTGACGCTCGCATTCTCACTTTTCGGCGGAGTCAACGCCGCGCTGGCAGCACCGCCGTCACCGCCGTCACCGCCGTCACCGACGACCGTCTACGACGCCATCCCAAGCCCGTTGCCCCCGAACGTGGCCAGTCTCGGTTTCCAGGCGACTAGCACCTCAGAGTTTGGCGACTACGTACACCTCGCCGGCACGAACCGGATCCTGAACACGGTCACAGTGACGATGAGCGACTGGGCCCTGTATTCCGACTACTCCACCGACGCCCGCTACACGGGCAACTCGGCCACGTGGACCCACCCGGTCACCGTGAACGTCTACGGCAACCACCTCGACACCAACGGGGTGCCCGACACGCTGCTCGCGACCAAGACCGAGAACATCAGCATCCCGTGGCGTCCGGCGGCGGACCCCACCTGCGTCACCCCGACGGCGTGGCGGGGCAGTGACGGATCGTGCTACAACGGCTTCGCGTTCAACGTGGACTTCAACCTCAGCAGTCTGAGTGCCACGCTGCCCAACGACGTCATCGTGGGCATCGCTTTCAACACCCAGAGCTACGGCGCGGCACCACTGGGAACGGTCGGCCTGTACAACTCGCTGAATGTCGGCATTCCAACGTCCCAGACTGCGACGGTTGGCACCGATGACAGCCCGGACAACGTCTTCTTGAAAACGTCGTTCGCCGCCTTCTACGCAGACGGCGGCACGGCCGGTGTCGGCATCTTCCGTCAGGACACGAACTGGGCGCCGAACGGCACCGTCTCCATGAAGATCACGGCCTCGCCGGCCCTGGTCGCTCCGCCCACGCGCAAGAGCCAGTGCCTGAAGAGCGGCTGGATGATCTTCAACAACCCGTCGTTCAAGAACCAGGGTGACTGCGTCAGCTTCGTCGCCTCCGGAGCTAAGAACACGGCCAACGGCTGATCCACAGCCCGCCGCACCAGCCTCGCGTCAGGTCCCCAGCCCTCATCGGACTGGGGACCTGATATTTGCACTTGGGTGCACAGCTTCTGGACCGGTGCCGATGCGCGCGCACAGTGTCAGGCAGCGACCGGTCCGGTGACCGTTTCGCTCCCGGGCACGCGGGCGGCTTTTCATAGTCAACTCGATCGGCGCCGCCCCGCCACCTGAAGATGAAAGAACACCGCCATCTGTGAGTGAAAGCCACACATTCTGTGAATAAATGTCGACGGCCGTTCTTCATCCCGATAACCTGATTCCACGTAACGGCACCATCGAGCGCTCACATCGAATTCTCGACGAGCTGGTCAAGGAACCGACGATCGACGCGCACCGGTCCGGGGCGCAATCGTATCCAGCCGTTGTCGAAGGTGGAGGGCATTATTACCATTGCATCGACCCGTATTGCACCACCCGATACCGCAAGGACACCCCGTGATCATTGAGGCCCAGGGCCTGACCAAGACCTACCAATCCAAGACTGGGCCGGTGCACGCGCTCGCCGGGCTCGACCTGCAGGTGCCGCGCGGCACGGTCAAAGCCCTCCTCGGCCCCAACGGCGCCGGAAAGACCACCGTCGTGAAGATGCTCACGACACTGATCAGACCGGATGCCGGCACCGCTGTTATCGACGGAATCGACGTCGTCCGTCACCCGAAGTCAGTGCGTCGCATCATCGGGGTATCTGGCCAGTATGCGGCCGTTGATGAAAATCTCACCGGTTTCGAAAACCTCGAGATGGTCGGTCGGCTCTACCATCTGGGCGGCGCGGCAGCCCGCAAGCGGGCGCAGGAACTCATCGACCTGTTCGAGCTCACCGCCGCCGGCAACCGGCCGGTCAGGGGGTTTTCCGGCGGTATGCGAAGGCGAATTGACCTCGCTGGCGCACTCGTCATTAACCCCAAGGTGCTTTTTCTCGACGAGCCAACCACCGGGCTCGACCCGCGCAGTCGCATCGCCCTGTGGGACGTCATCAAGCGCCTCGTCGCTGACGGCACGACCGTGTTGCTGACCACGCAATACCTCGAAGAGGCCGACCAACTCGCCGATGACATCGTCGTCATCGACGACGGCCGCGTCATCGCCGAGGGCACCTCCGATCAGCTCAAGGCGCAGATCGGTGGGCACCGTGTGGTTGTGGCGCTCGTCGATGCCGCCGACGGCGCGGCTGCCCGCGACGTTCTCGCCCGGTACGGTTCGGGCAACCCGTCGGTCTCCACCGACGGGCGCGGAGTCGAGGTTGCCGTCACCGACGGCCCCACCGCGCTGCAGAACATGCTCGCTGACCTGCGCGCCGCGCAGATCAACCTGCACGATGCGGGCATGCGCCGCCCCACCCTCGACGACGTTTTTCTCAAGCTCACCGGCCACAAAGCTGATCTGAGCGCGACCGGGGACGATCCCGATGCCGACGGGTCCAAGCTGTCGAAGCGGGCGCAGGCCAAGCAGGTACAGGCGCGCGCGGCGAAGACCGATATGGCAGATCTGGAGAAAATGAAATGAGCCCCCGGCACACCGCGGTCCCGGCCGAGTCCACCACGCCCGAGCCAACCCGTTCGGAGCCGACCCGTCCGGAGCGCACGACGACCGCGACTGGCCTCGCGCCGGGAGAATCCCGAGTGGGTACCCTGCCCCCGCTGCCCACCTGGAACCCGTTGACGCTGTGGTACTCCGACGGCTGGACCGTCACCAAGCGCAATCTGATCAAGATCAAGCGCTCGCCCGACGTGCTCGTGTTCGCCGTGATCCAGCCAATAATGTTCGTGCTGCTGTTCAGCCAGGTGTACGGCGGTGCCATTGCGGTTCAGGGCAGCGACTACACCCAGTTCCTGATGGCCGGCATCTTCGCGCAGACCGTCGTCTTTGGGGCCACGTTCTCGGGCGCTGCGATGGCGCTCGATCTGAAGGAAGGCATCATCGACCGGTTTCGGAGCCTGCCGATGAACGCATCCGCTGTGCTGATCGGACGCACCAACGGCGACCTCGTCCTGAACACCATTTCGATGGTGATCATGATGGCCACCGGTCTCGCGGTCGGCTGGCGGGTCACCTCGTCGCCGCTCGAGTTTCTCGCCGGAGTCGGGCTGCTGTTGCTGTTCGGCTATGCATTCAGTTGGGTCATGGCGCTCCTCGGCATGAGCGTGAAGAGCCCAGAAGTCATCAACAATGCGTCATTCCTGATTCTGTTTCCGCTG
Organism: Cryobacterium sp. CAN_C2; assembly: GCF_015751745.1. Lineage (NCBI taxonomy): Bacteria > Bacillati > Actinomycetota > Actinomycetes > Micrococcales > Microbacteriaceae > Cryobacterium > Cryobacterium sp. CAN_C2. The sequence continues at coordinate 209,402 of NZ_JADOUX010000004.1, read as the reverse complement.
ACCTTCGTGTCGAATGCGTTTGTGCCGAGCGAAACCCTGCCGACCGTGCTGCGCGTGTTCGCCGAGTGGAACCCGGTGTCGTCGCTCGTTCAGGCCGTGCGGCAGCTGTTCGGCAATCTGGGCACGGCGCCGGTTCCCGATATCTGGACCATGCAGAATCCGGTTCTGACCGTGCTCATCGGCATCACCGTGATGCTGCTCGTGTTCGTGCCGCTGTGCATTCGCAAGTTCGCGTCGATCAGCTCCCGCTGACCACGCTCCGTTTCATCGACAAGGGAGTCACCCTCATGGTCCAGCACCCGACCGAGCACTTCGTCGGAATCGTCGCCGGCTTCAGCGGATTCGCGGTTTTCGACCTCGACGCCGCGCGCACCTTCTACGCCGAAACCCTCGGCCTCGAGGTGACGGTGGGGGAGATGGGCATGCTGCGCATTGCGCTTCCCGGCGGAGCGACCGTCATCATTTATCCGAAGTCGGACTTCGTGCCGGCCACCTACACGATTCTCAATTTTGCCGTGACCGACCTCGACGCCACCGTCGACGAACTCACCGAACGCGGTGTGGACTTTCTGCGCTACGACGGATTCGAGCAAAACGAGAAAGGCATCGCCGCCGGCGGTGGTCAGGGACCTGACATCGCCTGGTTCACCGACCCCTCCGGCAATATCCTGTCGGTGCTGAAGAACCCGTAATTCCCCGCTGGTGGGCCTGTCTGGAGCAACGGGCGTGCACGTCCGTGATCTCGACCAGCTCGACCAGCGACGTCGACCGACGGCGCTGGTCAGCGACCGCGGCTCTTGCCCTTGTTGGGGTTCTTCGTGGGCCTGGTGCGGCCGGGCGAATTTTCGGTCTTCTTGCGCACGGCAGGCTTGGCCTTGGCCGCCGCAACCCGAATCGCCTTGGCCGCAGCCTTCGCTTTGTCGGTCTTCTTGGGCTTGCGCGGCGGCTTTGGCGGGCGTCCGTCATTGCGCACGGGCCCTGCGTCGGCCTCAGCGGATGCCGCGGAATCCGCTGCCGCCGCACCGGTATCGATGCGGGAGCTCGCCACTTTGCGTCCGCGCACGATGCCGATGAATTCCTCGATGTCGTCGGTGGTCTCCCGGGTGATCCAGGCCAGAGCAATCCGGGTGTCGGCGACATCCGTCACCGGGCGCGACACGACGTCCTTGCGGCCGTACAACCGGGCAATCGAGTGCGGCACGATGATGATGCCGACTCCGGCCGCGACCTGCTCCATGGTCTCGTCGAGGTCACGCATCGGCGGCAGGGCCCGGCGGGTGCCGTCACGCACCTCCTCGGCGAGGTCGCGCCATTCGGGCACCTCGTCGGGGTCCTGCAACAGGTGTTCGCCGGCCAGGTCGGCCAGCAGCACGGTCTCGGCCTGCTCGATCGCGTGGCCTTTCGACGCGACGACGACGGGAATCTCGTTGTACAGGTTGATGACGCTCAGGTGGGTTTCGTCGATCGGCAGTCGTACGAGGCTGACTTCGGCCCGACCCTCGTGCAGCACCGCAATCTGCTCGACGGTCTCGGTGCGAAACACCCTCAGGGGAACATCGGGGCGGCGGTCCCCCCAGATACGAGTCCACTTGGTGGGGGTCACACCGGCGACGAAGGCGATGGAAAAGCTCACCGGCATCCTTTCTCGGGTAGTTGAGGGCGGCGCAGAGCACGAATTGCCCTAACCAGGGCACTCTCAGGCTATACGCTTGAACAATGAGTTCCGAGAAGAAGCCCCAGACCATGAAGCCCGCCACGGCGGCCCAGAAACTCGGGATTCTGCTCGACGCGGCACCGGCCGAGTTTCATACCGAATTCGTCAGCCGCACCGAGCTCGCCGAGCTCATGGCGAACCCGCCGGAGTGGCTCACCCTGCTGCGCTCCAACGGCCCGCACCCGCGCCAGGTCGTCGCCGCCAAGCTTGGCGTCTCAATCTCGGGCCTGGCCCGCAGCGAGATCACCGAACCGCTGACCACTGCCGAAATCGCTGCCCTGCTGCAGCAGCCGCCCGCGTGGCTCGTGCTGGAACGTTCCACCCAGGCCGGCGTGCGCGCCGACCAGATCGCGGTGAAAGACCGCGACGCCCACCGCGCGGCCAAGAAGGCGCATGTCGAGCGCCAGGCTGCCCAAGAGCAGGCCAAGCGCGACCGCTGACCGCGACCGCTGACCGCTGACCGCTGACCGCTGACCGCGACCGCTTAGCGCTTCGAGCGCGGTTCGTTGAGCCCTGCGTGGTCGCGGGCGGGCGGCGGATGCCGGCCAGCGGCATCCGAGTGCCTGAATGCGTCTAGGCGGCCGGTTCGGCCGCAGTCACCCGGTACTGCGTGCGCAGAAAGTTGACCACGTCGCCGAGTTCGGTCTGCGAAATCGAGTGGGGAAGCCCCTCGTAGATGCGCTCGGTCAGTGTGCTGTGCCCGGGCAGCCAGGACTGCGTGCGTTCGATCGCACTGGCCGGAATCACGCCGTCGGCGGTGCCGCGGCCCCAAAACACGGGGAGCGGGTGCTCGGCCAGCGCGGTGTCGCCGCCCTGCGGGGCGCCCGTGACGAAGCCGGAGAGGTTCACCGCGAAGCTGAAGCGGGCGGGCGCGACGCGCAGCAGTTGGAGCGCCATAGCTCCGCCCTGCGAGAATCCGAGCAGGCCGACCGTCCTCGGCCTTTGCGGAAGGGCATCCAGCCAGGCCAGAACAGCTGCGACGGCCGCGTCGACCGACGCAGTATCGGGATTGCCCGACTCGCTGATCGGAAACCAGGCCCAGCCGTCGCCGACGGGCAGCGGCGCGCGCAGCGCCGCGATGACCGGTTCGAGCGGCAGGTGCGGTGTGAGAGAGAACAGGTCGCCCTCGTGCGAGCCGTAGCCGTGCAGGATGATCAACAACGGACGGTCAGTCTGGTCGGCGCCCGTCGCCGACCAGAGTACGGCAGCCGTGTCGATGGTGGTGCTGGTGGTCATGAGGGTCCTCCCAGTTTCTCGCGGCGCGTGGGCGCCGTGCCCTCCCATACTTTCACTGCTCGATCTGCTTCTGGCACCGCGGAGCGGAACAGGTGCGCCAGCGGGGCCGGTGTAGGACAGAATGGGGCTATGAGCGTGCGAACCCCTGACCCAGACCCGGACTGGACGCCGAAGCCCCCTGCGGGAGCCCCGAACACGAATCCGGGTTGGCTGAAAGACGTCGAACTCGCCGAGATCCGCCGTCGGCTGCCGATTCTCTACATCGAGGCCGTGCCGGTGCGGGTTGATGGCCTCGGCCAGGTCGTGGAGGTCGGTGTGCTGCTGCGCGCCCGCCCGACCGGCGAAATGACCCGCACACTGGTCTCCGGGCGGGTGCTCTATGGCGAAACCCTGCGCGACGCGCTGTTCCGCCACCTTGAAAAAGACCTCGGCCCGATGGCGTTTCCGCAGCTGCCGGTCAGTCCGGTGCCCTTCACGGTTGCCGAATACTTTCCGATGCCGGGCATCACGGCCTACACGGACGACCGCCAGCACGCGGTATCTCTCGCCTACGTCGTTCCCGTCACCGGCACCTGCGACCCGCGCCAGGACGCCCTGGAGATCACCTGGATGACCCCGATCGATGCCGCATCCGAGGCCGTCTCGGCCGAAATGGAAGGCGGCCGCGGCACCCTGTTGCGCGCGGCCCTCGCCTCGGTGGGCCAGCTGTACTGACGACAGGTTCGCCGAACGGATGCCGCTCGTCGGCCGGGCGCACGGCATCCCCTGGGCGGTGTCGGCAGGGCGGTGTCTGCCGGGCGGTGTCGGCTGAACAGTGCGGGGACAGTGCCGGTTGGAGGGCCGAGTGTGCCTACTCGGGCAGGGCTGAACCGAGGCCGAGCGTGTTGAGAAACAAGTGCACATAGCGATCGACATCGACGTCGAGCGCAACCTCCGCGGCCTCCCACTCCGTCGCCAGGCCGTGCACGATGTCCTCGCCCGGATGCGTGCGTTTGTCGACCAGCGTCTGGTCGCGACCAGAGCCGGAGAGTTGAATGCGCAGCGGCAGCAGTGCGGTCTGCAGCGCATCCGGGTCGACCAGGGCGCACAGAGCGCCGGCATCGCCGATGAGTCCGGTGTAGTCGGAATTGCGACCAGACCCGAGCGCGATACGGTTGGCGAGCAACTGGCCGACAACATGGCCGAGCCGCGAGTCGCCGTGCACGAGAGCGGACGCGATGTGCTCCGGAACCGAGACCTGGTTGAACACGTCGAGACCGTACATGAACGTGGGCACGCCGGAGTCGAGCACGATGGCCGCGGCTTCCGGGTCATGCCAGACGTTGAACTCGGCCACGGCGGTGGCATTGCCGACCGTGGTGGATCCGCCCATAAAGACGATGCGCTCGATGTTGTTGACCACGTCGGGGTACTGGCGCAGCAGCAGCGCCAAATTGGTCTGCGGGGCGAGTCCGACCAGGGTGACCGGGTGCGGGCTGGCCTGAATCAACCGGTGCATGAGCTCGGTCGAATTGGTCGACTCCACCCGTCGGTCGCTCGGCGGAAGCTGCAGCGTGCCGAGGCCGCTTTCGCCGTGTACGTGCGCGGCCGACCGGGCCGGTTCGAGCAGGGGGCGTCGAGCCCCCGCGGCGACCGGGATGGTCGGCGCGTCCGCGACGTCGAGAATGCGCAGGGTGTTCTCGACGACACGCTCGAGCGAGGCATTGCCGGCCACACAACTGATCCCGAGCACCTTGATTCCGGGGTGCGCAAGCGCGAACAAAATGGCCAGGGCGTCGTCGACACCGGTGTCAACGTCGAGGATGACGGGGATCGCCTCGGGTGCCGTGGAATATGTCATCCGCTCACCCTATTGCTTCGCGCGGGCCCAAAAACCACGCGCGGGTTGTGGGCTGAACGTTCAACAAAACCTTTCCCGTGATCAGGCCGAAACCGCCTAGCGAACCAACCGCACCTCGTGCAGCTTTTCGCCGAGCACCTCTTCGGTGCGTTCGTGGCCGTCGGCCAGGTACCCGTTGCGGGCATAGAACGCGTGTGCCCGGGGGTTGTCGGCGGCGACCCAGAGCGACGACGCGCCGGGATCGACAACGGAATCGAACAGCTTCTGGCCGATCCCCATTCCGTGCTGGGCGTCGAGCAGATACATGAAGAACAGTTCCTGCTCGGTGGGCTGGTCGTCGTCGCGGCTCGGTCCGCTGCCGGCGAAGCCCATGATCTCGTCGTCGACGAGAACGACGCTCTGGCGGTATTCCGGCCCCTGGGTGGTGAACCGACGCCACATGGTCGCGAGGCGCTGGGGCCGCAGCTGGGACAGTGCAGCCTGGCTGAGTAGGTGATCGTAAGTTTCATGCCAGCAGGCGGCGTGTACGCGGCCCAGGCTTTCGGCATCCGCTTCGCTGACGGGTCGAACGACAACTGTGGTGTTCATGATTCGACACTAACCGTCTTTGCGGGTGCCATCTGACACACGCACCTTGGTACACGCACAAGAAAACGGGCCGGTCTCCGTGGAGACCGACCCGTTTTTTCACGCGGATGCCAGCGGACTAGCCCTGCGAACGGCGGGGAGCCGAACGGCCGGTTCCACCCGAGTTCGGTCCGCGCACGAGCCCGCCGACCTGGAGGCTGCCGACGCGGGCTCCGCCGGAACGGCCAGCGGCCGAACCGGAGCGGGGTGCGCTGGAGGCAGCGCCGGTCGGACGACCGGAACGTTCGCGACGAGCGCCACCGGCCGAGGTCGTGTCGCGGCTGGCGCCACGGCCGCCGTCGTTCCGCTCGGTGCGGGCACCGTCGCGGCTCGCGCCGGAGCGGCCGGCGCCGGCATCGCGGCCGCCGTCACGACCGCCACGGCTGCTGTCGGCGCCCTGTGACCGGCCACCCGGCGAGCGACCGCCCTGCGACCGGCCGCCTTGGGACCCGCCACCCTGGGACCGGCCACCCTGGGACCGGCCACCCTGCGACTGGCGCTGTTGCTGCGGCGCTTCGACGCGGGGAAGCGGCTTGACGTAGGCGGCAACATCGCCGACAAGGGCGTCGACGGCGGGGGAGGAGGAATCCACGCGCTGCGGGCTCACCTTGATGGCGGCCTTGCGCAGCAGGGCGTCGGTGTCGCGCTTCTGCTCGGGGAGCACGACGGTGACGACGTCACCGGCGCTGCCGGCACGCGCGGTACGGCCCGATCGGTGCAGGTACGCCTTGTGCTCGGCCGGCGGGTCAACGTGAATGACGAGTTCGATGTCGTCGACGTGCACGCCGCGAGCCGCGACATCCGTTGCAACGAGAACCTTGACGGTGCCGGCGCTGAACGCGGCGAGATTGCGGTCACGCGCCACCTGCGAGAGGTTTCCGTGCAGGTCGACGGAGGGGATGCCGGCGTCGGTGAGGCTCTTGGCGAGCTTCTTGGCCTGGTGTTTGGTGCGCATGAACAGGATACGACGGCCCGAGCCGCTCGCCAGCTTCTGCACGAGTTCCTTCTTGGCGTCGACGCCGGACACCTCGAACACGTGGTGGGTCATGGCCGAGACGTGGCTGTTGGCCTCGTCGACCGAGTGCATCACCGGGTCGTGCAGAAAACGCTTGACGATCTTGTCTACGCCGTTGTCGAGCGTGGCGGAGAACAACATGCGCTGGCCGTTGCCAGGCGTCTTGTCGAGAATACGGGTGACGACGGGCAGAAAGCCGAGATCGGCCATGTGGTCGGCCTCATCGAGCACGGTGATCTCTACGGTGTCGAGGTTCACAAAGCCCTGCTTCATGAGGTCTTCGAGCCGGCCGGGGCAGGCCACGACGATATCGACGCCGGCCTTGAGCGCGGCGACCTGACGGCCCTGCGAGACCCCGCCGAAGATGGTGGTCGAGTTGAGGCCGTAAGCCTCGGCAAGCGGGGTGATGGCATTGCTGATCTGCGTGGCCAGCTCACGGGTCGGCGCGAGGATCAGGCCGAGCGGGCGCCCCGGGCGACGCTTGCCGCCGGCGAGGTTGCCGCCGAGGCGGGACACCATCGGAATGGCGAAGGCCAGGGTCTTGCCCGAGCCGGTCTTGCCGCGGCCGAGCACGTCCCGGCCGTTCAGGGTGTCCGGCAGGGTGTCGACCTGGATGGGGAAGGCGGTGTCGATTCCCTGTGACGAGAGAACCTTGACCAGGGGAGCCGGCACGCCGAGCGTGCTGAAGGTTGTAGACAAAGTGGTGCCTTTCGGGGCATCAGTCTCCTCGCTCATTCGGTTTACCGCACAGCGGCAATCGAACCAGGAGGATTCACATGGCGAAGGTGCCGAAGGGCACATCCGTTCGCCGTAAGAATGTTTCATTCGAAAAATCAGGTCAGCCCTGGTGGGCCGCCGGATAGAGAAGAGGGCGTTCTACGACGCAGCAAGCGCAACTACGCACTCGCAAGCTCCAATTCTAGCGGATGCTGTCAAATCGTCCGGTGTCGGCGCCTCGCGGCTACGAGTGGTCACCGTGGTACAGCTCTCCGACGGGCACCTCGACGTCGATGATGTTGCCGCGCTGCGGCAGCGGACAGGCCCACATCGGGTCGTACGCGCAGGAGGGGTTGTAGGCGAAGTTGAAGTCGAGAATGAGGCTGTCATCACCCAGGCCCGGGCCGAGGTCGGCGCCCTTGACAGTGTCGAGCAGGTAGCGTCCGCCGCCGTAGGTACCGTCGTCTTTGCCGGCCAAGGCATCTTTCAGTGGCATGAACAGTCCGCCACCGTAACTCGCGAGCCGCCACACATCGAGTGAACCGAGATACGGCAGCCGCACGGTGCCGACCAGGTCGAACGGCACGGTGCCGTCGGTTCCGGTCTCGACGACCATGCGATACGGCTGCTCGGCCCGGTGCACCTCGACCTCGAACCGCCAGTCGGGGTCGTAGGCGGCGATCGGCAGCCCGGTGAACGCCGAACGGTCATCGGGCAGCAATGGCGACGACGGATGTCCGGCGAACAGCTCGTCCCGCCCGGAACGCCACAGCTCGTGCCCGCTCTTCGGGCTGCTCGCGCTCAACTGGCGCACTCCCGCATACAGTCCGGTTACGCGACGACGCCAGTCGGCGATCTGCAAGGCTGCGAGGGAAGAACTCATGGTGGCTACGCTACCGCCGCCGGGCACGGTGCGCACGGGTCGAGGCGCAGCGGGCTTCGCGGCCGACGTCGGAGCATCGGCTAGTTGTCTCCGGTCTCGGTGGGTGCCGCGCGCGGCGACAGCGGCACGAAGGTGGGGTCGTCGATTCCAACGTCATGCTGCCAGGTGGGGGCGAGGCGCTTCAGGCGCAGCATCCGCCACTGCCAGAACGCCCAAAAGGTCGGCCAGAGGGCGAGTGTGGCCGGTCGGCCGCGAAAAATGAGCTGGTCCCGGTACAGCGTTTTGCCGGTGCCGGCCGGGTCTGGCGCGATGGCCATGCGGTGATCCCACAGCGTGACCGCGCTCAGCGCACCGGACACCCCGCGACCGGTATCGCGCAGAATGCGCACTCCGTCGGGCCGATGCGTCGAGTTGGCGAGCCGAATGATCTGGGTTCCCATCGGCACCAGGCCGAGCAAGGAGAACACCGCGGGGTGTTCACCGGGCTCCCAGTGGGTGGGAAACCCGTCGGCCTCCAGCGACTCCACCGCCATGAAGGGGGAACTCACCTCGCGAAACACGGCGGGGCTGTGGATGGCGTGCCAGGCTGCATCCGGTGTGCAGTTCAGGATCTCTTTCAGCAGTACTCGCATCTGCTCAGTTTGGTCTGACGAAGGCATGCGGTACAACTGAAACGTGGCAATTCGGTTCTGGCTCGGCGTTGTGCACCGCGAGCACGTGCTGCGCGGGGTCGATTTGGGCATTGCCCGCGCCAATCGCGGCGCCGGTGACCTACTCAAGCAGATGGGTGAAGCCGACGGCATCGTCTACTACTCGCCGAAGACCGCGATCGAGGGTGATCCACTCAGGGAGTTCACCGCGATCGGCCGCATAGCCGATACCTATGCCTACCAGGTGGGCGACCCCGGCAACGAGTTTCGGCCGTGGCGACGCCGGGCCGACTACGATCTCGATGCCTGGCCCACGAGCATCCGCCCGCTGTTGTCGGTGCTGGAGCTGACTCGGGGCAACCCGGACTGGGGCTTTGCGCTGCGGCGCGGCGTGCTCGAAATCTCGCGGCACGACTTCGAAATGATCCGGCAGCAGATGCGCCGGCCCTCCGCCGACGACCGGTAACGGTGCGGGCACTCACCCAGCAACCTAAATTAGACTCGAGCCTATGAATGGCGATCTCTGGTGGGTACCCTCGGTCATCGTTATCGGCCTCGTTGTGGCCGGAGTCTGGGTGTTGGTGAGAGCCTCGCGGCGGCGCACCCGAGCTCGGCTCGGGCAGGTGAGCGCCGCGGCCGCCGAACTGGCCCGCGGTGCCGCGATCAGCCTCGTTCGCGCCGACGATCTGGTTCAGGACACCACCGATGAGCTCGGCTTCGCTATCGCGCAGTTCGGCGAAACCGCGACGCGGGCGTTCGCGAGCGCGCTCGCGACCTCGCGGCGGCAGCTGAGCGACGCGTTCGCGCTGCAGCAGAAGCTTGACGATGCCGTGCCGGACAGCGCTGCGGAGCGCACCCGCTGGAACCTGCAGATTGTTCAACTCGCCGACGAGGCGACCGCCCGGCTGACCAACCAGGCCCGCGATTTCACGGCCAAACGCGGCGTGGAGCGCAATGCGCCGCAGCAGCTCGACGAACTGCGGCGCCGACTCGACCGGGTCTTTGACCGGGTCGCGGGCGGCGCGAGCACCCTTACGCGGCTGGGCCTGAGCTATAGCAGGTCGGCGCTCGCACCGATCATCGGCAACGTCGACCGGGCCCGCGCAGCTCTCGAAGCGGCGGTGGCGAGCGTGGACGCCGCAGCCAAGCGCCTCACCGAGGCATCCGCTGAACCGGTCGGCGAGCAGTTGCAGGCCGCCGAGCACAATCTGTTCCAGGCCACACAACTGCTCGACGCGATCGAAACGGGCGAAGACCAGCTGCACCGCGGCTTCGCCAACCTGCAAAAGGCGCTGGATGCTGCCGCCTCGGAACTCGCCGAAGCTCGGGCCCTGCGCGATGGTCACGAAGAATCCGACACGAGCGCCAACCTCAACGGTGTGATCACAGTTGCGGCGTCTGTGCAGGCGTCGCTGCGCGAGCCCGGGCGGCCGAGCGATCCCGCCGCCGACCTGGTGACTCTCGAGGAGGCCATGAACGGGCTGGACAGCATCCGTTCCGAGGCGCGCAACCGCCAGCTGCGCCTCGATAACGCGCGCACGGCCCTGGCCGGAGCGCTGCTCACCGCGCGCAGCCAGATCACCGTCACCCGCGACTTTGTGGCCGCCCATCGCGGCCGGGTGCAGGCCGCCGCCCGCACCCGGCTGGCCGAGGCGGAACGGCAGTTGGCGCTCGCCGCGGCGGAGAGTGACCCGGTTACCGCCCTCGATACCTCCCGCCGCGCCATGACGCTGGCAACGGATGCCGACGCCCTTGCTCGCTACGACACGCACTGATCGGCGTGCACTGCGCAACTAGTGGCCGGCCGATGCCGCGGCCCGGCGCCGGATCGCCGGCGTGATCTCCCGCCGCAACCAGGCGATCGCGTGCGCCTGATCAAACCGGCGTGCGCAGAGCCCGCAGGCCAGGGGTCGGGTGGGTTGCCGATACCGAAAGTGCACGTGCCCGGCAGGGCAGGTGCCCACCCAGGGCGCGAGCTCATTGGCAATTTCGCCGTCGTGGGTGCGCTTGCCGTCGTAACCAAGGTCGTGCGCCATCTTTTTCCAGCGGGGGCCGTGCCCGGCGCGCGGGCCGACCAGGGCGTGCGCGAGCTCGTGCAACAAAATCTGGTGCACGTCGTCGTCGGTATAGCGCGAGGCGAGGTAGCGCGACACGGTGATGTGCTTCTTGCTGAAATTGCACAGACCGGCCCGCTTCTTGGCGTTGTCGAAGCCGAAGGTCCAGCTGGGGTCGAGGTGCAGCACCATCAGTGCGTCAGCCCAGCGCCGCACCTGGTGCAGGTCGGCCATCAGGGTGCCACCGACACCTGGTAGAGCCGGTCGTCGTCGGCCGCCGGAGAGCCCCGGCCATCAGTATTATTACTCACAAACCACAGTGTGCCATCCGGCCCCGACACCACGTCGCGAAGTCGCCCGTAACTGTTCACAAACCACTCGGTGGGCTCCCCTGTGGAGGAGTCTTCGAGGATCGGGATTCTCCACAATCGGCTGCCGCGCAGGCTGGCCATGAAGATGGTGTCGGACACGATTGCAATGCCGCTCGGGCTCGCATCCGCGGTGGACCATTGTCGGAGGGGATCGATGAAGTTCGCGTCGCCGGCCTGCCCCTCGACCAGGGGCCAGCCATAGTTGCCGCCGGGCACGATGCGGTTGAGCTCGTCCCAGGTGTTCTGGCCGAACTCGCTCGACCACAACCGCCCGCCGGAGTCCCAGGCGATGCCCTGCGGGTTGCGATGCCCGTACGAGTACACCAGAGTGTCGAAGGGATTGGCCTCGGCGCCGGTTGGCACCTCCCCGGTGGCGGTCATGCGCAGAATCTTGCCGCCGAGCGAACCGAGATCCTGCGCGTTAGCAGGGTTTCCGGCGTCGCCAGCCGTGGCGTAGAGCAGCCCGTCGGGGCCGAAGGCGATACGGCCGCCGTTGTGATTGCTCGCGTGCGGTAGACCGGCGAGCACGAGGGTGGGCGCCCCAAGAGTGTGGCTGCCGGTGGGGCCGGCCAGCGACATCCGCTCAATTCGGTTGTCGCTGTCGGTCGATAGGTAGGCGTAGACCCAGCCGATGCCGCCGTCAGCGTTGTCGTCGGTGAGAAAGGCCAGGCCCAGTAGTCCGGCCTCGCCGTTCGGGCGCGCGCTCGCAACCGAACCCGCTTCGCGCAGGCCACCGTCGGGTAGCAGCTCGCGCACGAGGGTCGTGTCGCGCTCGCTGATGAGGGTGCCGCCGCCCGGTAGACGCAGAATCGACCAAGGGGCGTCGAGCCCCGAGGCGATGACGACAGGGTCGCCGACCGGATGCACCGGTGCCGGTGGCCCGGACGGAGCCTGGGTCTGCGACGGGCTCTGGGTCGCCGGAGGTTCGGTCTTCACGGTGGCCCGTGGGTCGTTTGGGGCGCACGCGGCGAGTGTGACCAGCACGAGCGTGGCCAGACCGACGCGGATCCCGCGCTTCACAGTGCGAAATCTCATGCTGGTTCCCCGCCTCGTCTGGTGGCCCGTCGAAGTCCAACTGGTTGACGTGTCAGCCCTAGCATGCCGCAGAACTCGTGCGCGGGCGAGGGCTGGCCCGGCCTGGTTCGGCCTGCGGGAGAGCTCGAGTGCGGCTCAGCGTATAACTTCAGCACGTTGGCGTGTAACTCCTGCACGTTGTCGAAAACAGGGCTGAAATCGGCCGGTACCGCCCGGTAACGCGCAGATTGCAGGAATTATGCGCCACTCCACGCCATGAGACGACTCTGCGGGGCCGGTCAGGGCTTCGCGGTGCGTTCGGCGATGTGCGACTCCACGACGGCCACGGCGAGCAGCGAGCTGTCGAGTTCGTCGGCGTCTGCGCCGTCTTTCTCCCGCAGAAACACGGCAGCGGTGAAGTCCGCGAGCGCGCCGTCGAGGTTGCCTTGGTCGAAGTACACCTTGCCGCGGTGCTGCCGGGCGTAGGCGGCGAGGCGGGTCCACTCGTGCACCTCGGAGTCGAGGATGCAGTGGGTCAACTCGCTCGCAGCCTCGTCGAGCTTGCCCTGAAACTGCAAGACCTGGGCCCGACGGATGCGACTGGCCACCGCCTGCTCGCGGTTACCGGTGAAGCGCGATTGACGCAGCGCCTCGTTCGCGATCTCCCAGGCCTCCTCGAGTCGACCGACCAGGCGCAGCAGGGCGACCTTCTCGTTCAGTGCGGCCAGGCTGCGCAGGCTACCGAGCTCAGCGAGCCGCTCGCCAGCGGCCAGAAGGTCTACTTTTTCGCGCAGGGTGATGGGGTCGTAACCGATGATGAAACTCAGGGTGTGTTCCTGTAATGACGAAGGCGGCCGCAGCCGCAGAGGATAGACGGGTGCACCCAGAGTACCGCCGCCGGTGCGAATCCGGCCGCAGCCGCCGCCGTGGCGAATTCAGGAAAAAACCACCTGACCCGCTCGTCGTCGCCGCCAGAAAACGAGTGCAGCGCCCCGCTCGCCCCCGCATCTCCTGAATCAGCCACCAATCGATCGCGACCTCGGGCGAGTGGCCGATCTGCTCGTGCCCGATCTGCTAGTGCCCGATCTGAAAGACGGTACGGCCGGGAAGCGGCGACTGCGTCGACGTCTCGTCGGTCGCGACGAGCGAACCGGCCATGAACTGCCTGAGTTCGGTGCCCTCGATCACCTTCGCCGGGTGCGGTCCGTTCGCGAGCAGCCGCGGAATCCAGTTGAGATCGATCGGCGTGTGCGCCGCGACGAACACGATGTTGCCAAAGCGGCGGCCCTTGAGCACCTGCGTCTCGGCGAATCCGATCACGTGTTCGAACACCGCCGAAAGGGTTGCCGCCTGGCCGCGAGCGAACGCGAGGCCGGGGCCATCCGCTACGTTGACCGCGAGCACTCCGCGCGGCGACAACAATGGAGCCGTGAGCGCGAAGAACTCGCGGCTCGTCACGTGCTTGGGAGTGCGCGCCCCGGAGAAGATGTCGACCACGACGAGGTCGACCGCGCCGTGCAGTCCGGCCGGCAGCTTGCCGAGAACCTCGCGGGCATCGCCGTGGCGCACTCGCAGCTGGGCGCGCTTGTTCCACGGCAGCGCCGACCGCACCAGGTCGATCAGATCGCTCTCGATCTCGACGACCTGCTGGCGTGAGCCCGGCCGTGTCGCCTCGACGTAGCGGGGCAGCGTGAGCGCGCCGGCCCCGAGGTGCACGGCGGTGATCGGCTCGTGCGGTTCGCCGAGCAGGTCGATCACGTGCCCTATGCGCTGGATGTACTCGAAGGACAGCTCGTCGGGGTGGTCGATGTTCACGTGAGACTGCGGCGTGCCGTCGACGACGAGTTGAAAACTGCCCGGGGTGAACCGATCGGGTTCAATCACCGCCGTGTGTCCGCTCAACCTCAACACGACAGACGGATTGCCCCCGTCGTTTTCTCCTGCATCCTTGCGCCCGGTACTCATGCCCCCAGTCTGCGCCCTCCCTACCCGCCCCGATCGCGGCATTCGCTCGTTACCCGCCCGCTGGCGGCAGGCCACACCGGGTTATACCTGAGAATTTGATTCTTGGCAAGAATGTGGTGGACATCGGCGGTGAGGGGGCATACACTTGACCCTTGCGCTCCCAGACAAACCTTGCCTTCATATTGCGGTCGGCTTTGCGTGTTCAAGCCACCTTGAGGCACCTTTCCTACGAGTTTCTTTCCTAGGGTCTGCGGAGTCATCACCAATAACAGTAACTAGACCTGACGGGGTCCACGGAGGTTATTTCCTTGGCTGCTGCGCGCAACGCAACCACCAACTCACCCAAGAACGGCCGCTCAGCTGAGCGTCTGTCGTTCGCAAAGATCAGCGACCACTTGAATGTTCCGGATCTGCTCGCCTTGCAGACCGAGAGCTTCGACTGGCTCGTCGGCAACGACATCTGGAAGGCTCGCGTCGCCGAGGCCCAGAAAGCCGGACGCCAGGACCTGCCGAATCGCACCGGACTCGATGAGATCTTCGAGGAGATCTCTCCCATCGAAGACCTCGGCGAAACGATGCAGCTGTCCTTCACCAACCCGGAGCTCGAGCCGGAGAAGTACACCATTGACGAGTGCAAGGAAAAGGGTAAGACCTACTCCGCACCCCTCTACGTGAACGCTGAGTTCATGAACCACCTCACCGGTGAGATCAAGACTCAGACCGTGTTCATGGGCGACTTCCCCCTGATGACCCCTAAGGGCACCTTTGTGATCAACGGCACCGAGCGTGTCGTCGTGTCGCAGCTGGTGCGCTCCCCGGGCGTCTACTTCAACCGCGAGCAGGAGAAGACGTCTGACAAGGACATCTACTCCGCCCGGGTCATCCCGAGCCGTGGTGCCTGGCTTGAATTTGAGATCGACAAGCGCGACCAGGTCGGCGTGCGCATCGACCGCAAGCGCAAGCAGTCCGTGACCGTGTTCCTGAAGGCCCTCGGCCTCACCAGCGAGCAGATCCTCGAGGAGTTCAAGGGCTATGCGTCCATCGAGCTCACCCTCGAGAAGGACAACATTCTCACCAAGGAAGAAGCCCTCAAGGACATCTACCGCAAGCTTCGTCCCGGCGAGCAGGTCGCCGCCGAGGCTGCGCGTGCGCTCCTCGACAACTTCTTCTTCAACTCCAAGCGCTATGACCTGGCCAAGGTTGGTCGTTACAAGATCAACCGCAAGCTCGGCCTCGAAGCCCCGCTGAGTGACTCCGTACTCACGCTCCAGGACATCCTGGCCACCATCAAGTACCTCGTCGCCCTGCACGACAACCAGACCTCCCTGAAGGGTCTGCGCGACGGCAAGATGACCGACATCAACATTGACATCGACGACATCGACCACTTCGGTAACCGTCGTATCCGTGCCGTTGGCGAGCTCATCCAGAACCAGGTGCGCACCGGTCTGTCCCGCATGGAGCGCGTCGTTCGCGAGCGCATGACCACGCAGGACATCGAAGCGATCACCCCGCAGACCCTGATCAACGTGCGCCCCGTCGTTGCCGCGATCAAGGAGTTCTTCGGTACGTCTCAGCTGAGCCAGTTCATGGACCAGAACAACCCGCTCGCTGGCCTCACGCACAAGCGTCGCCTGTCTGCGCTGGGCCCGGGTGGTCTGTCCCGTGACCGCGCCGGCGTCGAGGTGCGAGACGTGCACCCCTCGCACTACGGCCGCATGTGCCCCATTGAGACCCCGGAAGGCCCGAACATTGGCCTGATCGGATCGCTCGCCTCGTTCGCCCAGATCAATGCGTTCGGTTTCATCGAGACGCCGTACCGTCGTGTGCTCAACAACAAGGTCACCGAGACGATCGACTACCTCACCGCGAGCGAAGAGGACGACTTCATCGTCGCACAGGCCAACGCGCCGCTCACCAAGGACTCGCACTTCGCCGAGGCCCGCGTGCTCGCCCGTAAGAAGGGCGGCGAGGTCGACCTCGTTCCTTCTGAAGACATCGGCTACATGGATGTCTCGCCGCGCCAGATGGTGTCGGTCGCGACCAGCCTCATCCCGTTCCTCGAGCACGACGATGCAAACCGTGCGCTCATGGGCGCCAACATGCAGCGTCAGGCGGTGCCGCTGCTCCTCAGCGACAGCCCCCTCGTCGGAACCGGCATGGAGGTCTACACGGCCATCGACGCCGGTGACGTGCTCACCGCGCAGAAGCCCGGTGTGGTTTCCGAGGTGTCGGCCGACGTCGTCACCATTCAGCTCGATGAGGGCGGCACGCAGGACTACTACCTGCGCAAGTTCTCGCGCTCCAACCAGGGCACGAGCTTCAACCACCGTGTGATCGTCAACGCCGGTGAGCGCATCGAAGCCGGCGAGGTTATCGCCGACGGACCCGCCACCGACCAGGGCGAGCTCGCCCTCGGAAAGAACCTGCTCGTGGCATTCATGCCGTGGGAAGGCTACAACTTCGAGGACGCGATCATCCTGAGCCAGAACCTGGTCAAGGATGACACCCTCTCCTCGATTCACATCGAAGAGTACGAAGTGGATGCCCGCGATACCAAGCTGGGTAAGGAGGAGATCACTCGCGACCTGCCCAACGTGTCGCCGGACTTCCTCGCCGACCTCGACGAGCGTGGCATCATTCGCATCGGAGCCGAGGTTCGCCCCGGCGATATCCTCGTCGGCAAGGTCACGCCCAAGGGTGAGACCGAGCTCTCTGCCGAGGAACGCCTGCTGCGCGCTATCTTCAACGAGAAGAGCCGCGAAGTTCGCGACACCTCCCTCAAGGTTCCCCACGGTGAGCGCGGCACCATCATCGGTGTCAAGGTCTTCGACTCACAGGACGGCGACGACGAGCTCGGTTCGGGCGTCAACCAGCGGGTTGTCGTCTTCATCGCCCAGAAGCGCAAGATCACCGAGGGTGACAAGCTCGCCGGCCGTCACGGCAACAAGGGTGTCATCTCTCGCATCCTGCCGATCGAGGACATGCCGTTCCTCGCCGACGGGACCCCGGTTGACATCATCCTCAACCCGCTCGGTATCCCCGGCCGCATGAACTTCGGTCAGGTGCTCGAAACCCACCTCGGTTGGATTGCGAAGCAGGGCTGGAACGTCGAGGGCAAGCCGAAGTGGGCTTCCCGCCTGCCGGAGCACGCCTTCAGCGCTGCTCCCGGCACCAAGGTTGCCACCCCGGTATTCGACGGTGCGCTCGAGATCGAGATCGAGGGTCTGCTGGACTCCACGACCTTGACCCGTGACGGCGACCGCCTCATCGGTTCCTCGGGCAAAACCCAGCTCTTCGACGGCCGCTCCGGCGAGCCGTTCCCGATGCCGGTGTCCGTTGGATACATGTACATCCTGAAGCTCCACCACCTCGTCGACGACAAGATCCACGCTCGTTCGACGGGTCCGTACTCCATGATCACGCAGCAGCCGCTGGGTGGTAAGGCGCAGTTCGGTGGACAGCGTTTCGGTGAGATGGAGGTGTGGGCGCTCGAGGCATACGGAGCCGCTTACGCCCTGCAGGAGCTCCTGACCATCAAGAGCGACGACATCCTCGGCCGCGTCAAGGTGTATGAAGCCATCGTCAAGGGTGAGAACATCCAGGAACCCGGCATTCCCGAGAGCTTCAAGGTTCTTATCAAGGAAATGCAGTCGCTGTGCTTGAACGTCGAGGTGCTCTCGGCCGATGGCACCGCAGTCAGCCTGCGCGACACGGATGACGAGGTGTTCCGCGCTGCGGAAGAGCTCGGCATCAACATTTCCACCCGGTTTGAGTCTTCGACCATCGACGACATCTAAGCCCGGTCCAAAGAAACTTCGAAAACTTTCCAAGGAGAGAAATTGCTCGACGTAACAACATTTGACGAGCTTCGTATTGGCCTGGCTACCGCAGACGACATCCGTCGTTGGTCGCACGGTGAGGTCAAGAAGCCCGAAACCATCAACTACCGCACGCTCAAGCCGGAAAAGGACGGCCTGTTCGGCGAACAGATCTTCGGTCCTTCGCGGGACTGGGAGTGCTCATGCGGCAAGTACAAGCGTGTTCGCTTCAAAGGCATCGTCTGCGAGCGGTGCGGTGTAGAGGTCACGAAGTCGTCGGTGCGCCGTGAGCGCATGGGCCACATCGAGCTCGCTGCCCCGGTCACGCACATCTGGTACTTCAAGGGTGTGCCCTCCCGTCTCGGTTACCTGCTGGACATGGCTCCGAAGGACCTCGAAAAGGTCATCTACTTCGCCGCATACATGGTCATCACGGTTGACGAGGACGGTCGCCACCAGGACATGCCCGGCCTCGAGAACGAGCTGCGCCTCGAACTCAAGACCATCGAGTCCAGCCGCGACTCGCGCATCGCCGATCGCCTGCAGCGCCTCGAAACCGACCTCGCAGCACTGGAGGCCGAAGGCGCCAAGAGCGACCAGAAGAAGCGCACGAAAGACGCCGCTGAAAAGGAAATGGGCCAGGTTCGCAAGTCCCTGGACGAGCAGATCGCGCACCTCGAGCGCGTGTGGGAAGACTTCCGCACCCTCAAGGTCGGCGACCTGAAGCCGGAAGACTCCGTCTTCCACGAGCTCCAGGACCGTTTCGGCATGTACTTCGAGGCCTACATGGGCGCCGAAGCCATCAAGAAGCGCCTTGAGGCCTTCGACCTCGTCACCGAGAGCGAAAACCTGCACCTGCAGATCGCCGAGGGCAAGGGCCAGAAGAAGATTCGCGCCATCAAGCGTCTGCGCGTGGTCAACGCGTTCATCATGACCGGTAACTCGCCGGCCGGAATGGTGCTCGACGTCGTACCCGTGCTCCCGCCCGAACTGCGCCCGATGGTGCAGCTCGACGGTGGCCGCTTTGCCACCTCTGACCTCAACGACCTCTACCGTCGTGTGATCAACCGCAACAACCGCCTGCGTCGTTTGCTGGACCTCGGTGCTCCCGAGATCATTGTGAACAACGAAAAGCGGATGCTGCAGGAGGCCGTCGACGCCCTGTTCGACAACGGTCGCCGTGGTCGCCCGGTCACCGGTACCGGTAACCGCGCCCTCAAATCCCTGAGCGACATGCTCAAGGGAAAGCAGGGTCGTTTCCGTCAGAACCTGCTCGGCAAGCGCGTGGACTACTCGGGCCGTTCGGTCATCGTGGTCGGCCCGCAGCTCAAGCTGCACCAGTGCGGTCTGCCCAAGCAGATGGCACTCGAGCTGTTCAAGCCGTTTGTGATCAAGCGCCTGATCGACCTGAGCCACGCCCAGAACATCAAGGCCGCCAAGCGCATGGTCGAGAGGAGCCGCCCGCAGGTCTGGGACGTACTCGAAGAGATCATTCGCGAGCGCCCCGTCATGCTCAACCGTGCACCCACCCTGCACCGCCTGGGCATCCAGGCCTTCGAGCCTCAGCTCGTTGAGGGTAAGGCAATCCAGCTGCACCCGCTCGTCTGCGCGGCGTTCAACGCCGACTTCGACGGTGACCAGATGGCCGTGCACCTGCCGCTCTCGGTTGAGGCCCAGGCCGAGGCACGCATCCTGATGCTCGCCTCGAACAACATCCTCAAGCCGTCTGACGGCCGCCCGGTGACCCTGCCCACCCAGGACATGATCATCGGTCTGCACCACCTCACCACGTTGAAGGAGGGCGTGGTCGGAGAAGGCCGCGCATTCTCGACCGTGTCCGAGGCAATTCTCGCGTTCGACCAGAAGTCGCTCGACCTGAATGCCAAGGTGCGCATCCGCTTGACCGACAAGTACTTCACCGAGGGCACCCAGCCCGAAGGTGTCGAACTGGTCAACGGCCAGGCCGTTGGAACCGTTCTCGTCGCTACGAGCCTCGGTCGCGCCATCTTCAACGAGGCTCTTCCGGCCGACTACCCGTACTTCGAAGACGTTGCCAACAAGGTCACCATGTCGACCATTGTCAACGACCTCGCGGAGCGCTACGTCAAGGTGGAGGTCGCTGCAACCCTCGACCGGATCAAGGATGCCGGTTTCTACTGGGCAACCCGTTCCGGTGTGACCGTTGCGCTCAGCGACATCCTCACCCCGCCGAACAAGCCGCAGATCGTTGCCGGCTATGAGAAGCAGGCCGCCAAGGTTCAGGCGCAGTTCGAGAAGGGTCTCACGACCGACCTCGAGCGTCGCCAGGAGCTTATCCAGATCTGGACCCGTGCCACGGAAGACGTCGCCGCAGCAATGCAGGCGAACTTCCCGGCCGACAACACCATCAACCGCATGGTGACCTCGGGTGCTCGTGGTAACTGGCTGCAGGTGCGAAACATCGCCGGCATGCGAGGCCTCGTGAACAACCCGAAGGGTGAGATCATCCCTCGCCCGATCATCTCGAGCTACCGCGAAGGCTTGTCCGTCGCCGAGTACTTCATTGCTACTCACGGTGCTCGTAAGGGACTGGCCGACACGGCTCTGCGTACCGCAGACTCGGGATACCTCACCCGTCGTCTCGTGGACGTCTCGCAGGATGTCATCATCCGCGAAGACGACTGTGGTACGACGAAGGGTCTTGAACTGCCCATCGCCGGTACCGACGCCACGACCGGTGCGCTCCTGCATGACGAAGACGGCGGCCTGCTGGTTGACTTCAACGTCGAGAACGCCGTCTACGCTCGCAGCCTGGCCGCAGCCGCGGTCAACGCTGCCGGTGAGGTCATCGCCGACGCCGGGGACGACGTCGGAGATGTGCTCATCGCGAAGCTCATCGCCGGTGGTGTCGAAACCATCAAGGTGCGTTCCGTACTCACCTGTGAGTCGGCCGTTGGTGTCTGTGCGGTCTGCTACGGTCGCTCGCTCGCCACGGGCCAGCTCGTCGACATCGGTGAGGCCGTTGGTATCATCGCCGCACAGTCCATCGGTGAGCCCGGCACCCAGCTGACCATGCGTACCTTCCACACGGGTGGGTCGGCATCCGCTGACGACATCACCCAGGGTCTGCCGCGTGTTCAGGAGCTGTTCGAGGCGCGTACCCCCAAGGGTGCATCGCCGATCGTCGACTCCGCCGGACGCATCACGATCGAGGATTCGGACAAGGGCCGCAAGGTCATCCTGACCCCCGACAGTGGCGACGAAGCTATCGCGTACCCGGTGCTGAAGCGTTCGACCCTCCTCGTTGAGGACGGCCAGCACGTCGAACTCGGACAGCAGATCATCATCGGCGCCGTCGACCCGAAGGAAGTTCTTCGCGTCAAGGGTGTTCGCGCGGTGCAGAAGCACCTCGTCTCCGGTGTGCAGGAGGTCTACCGTTCGCAGGGTGTGCCGATTCACGACAAGCACATCGAGGTCATCGTTCGCCAGATGCTTCGCAAGGTGACCGTCGTCGAACACGGCGACACCGGACTGCTCCCGGGCGAGCTCGTTGACCGGTTGAAGTACAACGACCTCAACCGCACCGCGCTCACCGAGGGCAAGAAGACGGCATCCGCTCGTCAGGAGGTCATGGGTATCACCAAGGCGTCGCTGGCGACGGAGTCCTGGCTGTCGGCCGCTTCCTTCCAGGAGACCACCCGGGTTCTGACCCAGGCGGCCATGGAAGGCAAGAGCGACCCGCTGATGGGCCTCAAGGAGAACGTCATCATCGGTAAGTTGATCCCCGCCGGTACCGGCCTTCCCCGTTACCGCGACGTCACCGTCGAGGCAACGGAAGAAGCCAAGTCAGAGCGTTACCCGAACCGCATCTTCACCGAAGATGCCACGTTCAACGAGGGTGACCTGAGCTTTGTCGACTTCGACAGCTTCTCGTCGGACGACATGACTCCGGGTACGTACAACTAGCCTGACCGTTCTGCACGGATGGCCCCTGCTTCGGCAGGGGCCATCCGTCGTTTAAGAGGTGCCAATGGATGCCGAGGGCCGGCTGTCCCGGCCGTCGCGCGCCGCCGGGTGAGATGCCGCCGGGTGAGATGCCGCCGGGTGAGATGCGGCACGTCGCTCTACACAGGAGCCAAGCGACACCCCCATAATGGGGGTGCCCCATATTCCCGTACGGGTTACGCTGACGGGCGCTCTCGTTAAGATTGAACCTGAGACCAGCTGGGCCTTCGCGAGTCACGACGAAGACGCATCATGGAACTAACGCAGGTCGGGGGAGCAATGGGCAGGCGACTCCCTTCTGCGCCGCCCATTTTGTCGGGGTATACCTATGTGCGGCCCCTCGGCACGGGCGGATTCGCCGACGTTTTTCTGTTCGAACAGAACATGCCTCGCCGTTCCGTGGCGGTCAAGGTGCTGCTGCAGGACATCGTCGACGATGACGTGTTGCGCGCGTTCAACGCCGAGGCGGATGTCATGGCGCGGCTCAGCTCACATCCGTCAATTCTGACCGTGTACAACGCGAGCATCTCGGCCGATGGTCGCCCGTACCTCGTCATGGAATTCTGCCCCGGGTCGTACTCCTCCCGCGAGCGTGCGGAGCAGCTGCCCGTGGCGACCGTGCTCAACGTTGCCGTGAGAATCGCCTGCGCCCTCGAAACAGCGCACCGCTCCAAGGTGCTGCACCGCGACATCAAACCATCAAACATTCTCACCAGCACCTTCGGCGGCCCGGTGCTCGGCGACTTCGGCATCGCCGCGTCCCTCGACGGCGGCGCCCGCGACGAACTGTTCGCCATGTCGCTGCCGTGGAGCGCCCCCGAAGTCGTCGACGGGCGCACCACCGGCACGGTCGCGACCGAGGTCTGGTCGTTCGGCGCCACCCTCTACTCGCTGCTGGCCGACCGGTCCCCGTTCGAACTGCCCGCGGGCTCCAATCGTTCGCGCGTGCAGCTGAAACAGCGCATCAACCGCGCGGAGTACACCACCATTGGGCGAGCGGATGTCTCCACCCCCCTCGAAAGCGCCCTCGCGCGCATGATGAGTCGCGACCCGGCCGCCCGCCAGGTGAGCCTGCTCGAATGCGCCCTCGACCTGCAGCGCGTAGAGCGGGACCTCGGACTGCCCGTCACCGCGCTGGAGGTGGCCGACGAAGCCTGGGCATCCGCTGGTGCGCCCGTCGATTTTGACAATCATGAGTCGCGTGGCGCCGTCAGCTCTGATGTCATCATTCCCGCGCTGCGCCCCGCCACTAGAAGAAGCGCCCGCCGCCCGGCATCGCACACCCGCGAGGGCACCCTGCCCGACGGGGGCAATATCGGACGTCGGCGACTTTCCCCGCTCGTGCTGGGTCTGCTCCTGACCGGCGCGGTCGTTGTCGGCGGCGGCGCCACGGTCGGCGCGCTGCGGATAGCCGGGCTGATCTGATGGCCGACAAACGGGCTCGCCGGCGACTGCCGGTGCTCTCGAAAGCCCGCCGCAGCGTCATTCGCATTGCCGCGGTTGCCGCGATCGGTGCCGTGCTGGCCACGGTAGCTATCGTCGTCGATGGTTTCGACGTGAAGCAGATTCCGGTCAACGCGAGTTCGATCTGGGCCCTCCAGAGCGGTGACGGCAATCGGTACGCCCGCATCAACACCGACCTGGGCGAACTCGACACCGTGAAGACCGTGCCGGCACCGAGCGAACTGGTGCAGACCGCTTCCACGGTGCTGCTCTACGCGCAGAACAACGAGAAGGTCGTCGACGTGAGCCTCGCGGCGCCGATCGACCTGGGTGATGACGCGGCCGACTACGACAACACGCCGGCCGGTACCCGAACCATCGTGTCGTCGAGCTCCTGGGTCGGTTACCTCACGAGCGCGGGAACGGTCTTCGCCGGCGCTGTGGACGGGGCCGCTGCACCCCGCCCGGTGAACCAATACGCCGACGATGAGGTGGTCGACGGTGACACCCGGCGCGTCTACCGCTCCGACGCCATCGCCATCACGCCCGACGGTGTGCTCTACAGCTACTCCAGCGAGGCCAAGAGTGTGCTCCGCTATTCCATTGCGGACGACAGAATTCTCGGTGAGGACGCCGTCGCCGACGGTCCGGCCGAGCCCGGTAGCCAGCTGAGCGTCGTCGGCGACAGCTGGGCGCTACTCGGCGTGGCCGGCGACGAACTGTGGCTGGCCGGCCAGACCGAACCGGTTGCGACGAACATGAGCGAACTGGCCGTGCTGCAACGCCCGAGCGCTTCCACCGACGACGTGCTCATTGCCGACCAGACCGGCCTGGTTGCCTTTGCGCTCACCGACGGCGCCCGCACCGAGCTGGTCGGCGACTCCGGGGTAGTGCTCGGGGCCCCCGCCGCGCCGACCCCTTTTAAAGGGGAACGCTACGCCGCCTGGCTGCCCGCCTCCGGTACCGGCGGCACCCTGTTCAGCGAGGGCGCGGGCGAATCGACCCTCAGCTACGGCCAGGTCGCGCCGAACGGCGACGCAGCCCCTGCGTTTCGCGCCAACGAATCGCTCATGATTCTCAACGACACCCGGAGCGGATGGGTGTGGACCGTTCCCGGCGGCGCCCTTGTCGCCAGTTCCCAGGACTGGTCTCTGGCCGCCGCCGAGCAACCACAGCGCCAGGAGGACATGGAAGAAGCCTCCGAGGTCGTTGAACCGAAGGCTCCCGTGGCCGTCGCGGATACCTTTGGCGTGCGTCTCGACCAGCTCGTGATGCTGCCGGTCCTGCTCAATGACCATGACGCCAACGACGACGTGCTCAGCGTCGTGCCCGCCTCGGTCACCGGGCTCGACCCCGCGTTCGGCACGGTCACCGTCATCGATCACAACCAGGCGCTCGCCGTTCAGGTGGCTCCCGGCGCCCGCGGAGTGGCAACCTTCAGCTACGCCATCACCGACGGCTCGCGCACCGATGGGCTCGATTCTCCCTCGACCCTTGTCACGCTCACCGTGCACGGCGCCGACGTGAATTCTGCACCGGTCTGGTGCGGCACCGACGGTTGCCTGCAGGACTGGCCGAGCCCCGAGGTGCAACCGGGCGGCACCGTGACCGTTCCAGTGTTGCCCGGCTGGGTCGATCCCGACGGTGATCCGATCTTCGTCTCATCCGCTCTGAACACCACCGATATCGGCTCGGTCAGTGTGACTCCCGCGGGCGTACTCGTTTATAAGCACCCCAATGCGGCCGAGCAGGCCGTGCAGTCGGCCACGGTTCTGGTGCGCGTCTCGGACATTCACGGTGCCTCGACCGAGAAGGTGCTCACGATCGTGGTCACGCCGACCCCCCGGCTCAGGGCCCTGCCGTTCGCGCTGCTCGCCTCGGTGAACGAGCGCCTCACGGTGAACCCGGCCGAGTACGTGTCCGGCGCCGCCGGCCTGTACCGCATCACGTCGGCCACGACCCCGGCCAGCGCCGAGGGGTCCACGGTGAGCATTACGGCCAACGGTACCGCCTTCGACTTTGCCGCGACCGTGGTCGGCAACTTCACGGTCAGCCTCACGATCGCCGACGACGTGAGCGAGGTGGTGTCGCTCGTGCGCATTTCGGTGGTATCAGCGGATGCCCAGGCGCTCACGACCTCCCCGGTGACGGTCTTCGTGCGGCCCCGGGCCGACACGAGTGTTGACGTTTTTACCGCCGTCTCCAACCCGGCCGGACGGGTGCTGCTGCTCGGCGAAGCCATTCCCGAAACCGTTCTCGGCGCCTCGCTCAGCGTCGACGTCGTCGGGCAGAACATCTTGCGCGTACGCGGCTCCACTCTGGATGAACGGCCGGGCAAGCTCGGCACCGTGCGCTACACCGTGTCGGACGGCACCGAAAACCCGCTCTACACCGTGCGCGGCGAGGCCACCGTGTACCTGCTCGAGGCCTCCGTGCCGCAGGTGCCGATCGCCATGAACGACAGCGTGTCGGTGCGTGTGGGCGCCCAGATCAATATTCCGGTGCTCGCCAACGATGTCGCGCCGGGCGGCAACCGAGTGATGCTCAATGCCGAATCAGTGCAGAATCGACAGCAGCAGGGTCTTGCCTTCGCGGCCGGCACTCAACTGCGCTACCTCGCCCCCAACGAACCGGGCAGCTACGAGCTCGCCTACAGCGTGTACACCGCGGGCGCGCCCGATCTCATCGACTCGGCCGTGGTCTCGGTCGAGGTGCTCGCCAACGGCGACAACACGGCGCCGCAGCCGCGCACCCTCTACGGTCGGGTGTTGTCGGGCGAGACCATCGTGATTCCCTTTGACAGCTTTGGCACCGACCCCGACGGCGATACCGTCGTGCTCGATCGGGTGCTCACTCAGCCGGCGCGCGGAACGGCCTCGATCAATGCCACCGGCGACGCCATCGTGTTCGCCAGCCCTCTCGACTATCACGGCGCCATCGAATTTCAGTATCGGGTGCGCGACAGCATCGGGGCCACGGGCCTCGCACTCGTGCGCATCGGTGTGCTCGACCAGCGCTCCAACCCGAGCCCGATCACCTTCAGCGACTACGTCGAGGTGCAGGCCGGAGCCGACAACCAGGTGGCTGTCTTTCCCACTGCCAACGACATCGAGCCCGGCGGCGGCAGGCTGACCCTGACCGCGGTCACCCCCGACGCGGCGCCCGGCACCGCCGAGTTCGACGCGCTGCAGCAACGCATCGACTCCGTCACCGACGAACGAGTGGTGTTCACGGCCGGCACGGAGCCCGGCCTGCTCACCTTCGTGTACTCGGTGACCAACGCCAACGACGACGTCGGCCAGGGCCTCATCGTGGTCAAGGTCGTGCGTTCCTCCGTTCCCGACTATCCGGTCGTGATCGACACGACGCTGGCCCTCGATGAACGTGACGCGTTCCCGACGGGCGTCGACGTCGTCACCGACAAGGTGTCCTGGAACTCCGGTGACGTCAGAGACCTCACCCTGACCCTGTGGGGCAGTCATCCCGGGCTCGTGGTGACGGGCTGGAAGATCAGCGGCGATGTTCCCGACGAGGGACTGCTTGCCCCGTTCGCCCTGACCGGGCCGAATTTTCAGGGTGTCGACGTGACGACCTACGGGTTTCTGCGCATTCCGGCGAAGGATTCGATCATCATCGCGTTGAAGAAGAGCAACATCGACCAGAACGTGCACGAAGACGCCTCCGTCACATTCGATCTCAAGAGCCTCGTGTCGATTCCTCGCGGAACGACCCTGGAACTGCAGCGCACCGGCATCCGTTCGTCGGGGGAGCGCGACAACGCGACCTGCACGTTCGACTCCGGCACGACGGTCACCTACGCGGCCGGGTCGGACGCGCCGTGGACCGACTCCTGCACGGTGCCAGCGCGCATCGACGGGCAGGAGGGTTATACCCAGCTGGTCGTGCCGATCGTGGTCGAGCCGCTCGACCCGCAACCGGAACTGCGCCCGGCGGCGCTGACCCAAAGCCCGGGGGCCGATGCCATCCGCTACGACCTCAGCCATATGGTCGACTGGCAGGGCACGGGCGCGGTGCCGGCGTTGACCTTTGCGATCGAGTTCTCCTCCGACCAGTTCACCGTGACGCAGGACGGCGCGATTCTCACGATCGGTGTTGCCGACAACGCCGTGGCCGGCCGTGAGGCGGCAGTGACGGTGAGCCTGTCGAGCCACCGCGAAACGGTTGCGGCAGTGCTCGCGCTCAAAGTCGGCCCGGCGCCGAGCGAACTGCCCAAGGGCGGCACCGTCGCGACGACCTGCACCCAGTCGTCGGGCTCCAGTTGCTCGATAACGGTCGTCGGCGCGGCGGGTGAGGTCAACCTCTACCGTGGCACCCCGCTCGCTCTTGTCTCCGTCACCGCACCCGGCACCTGCGCTGGTGTGTCGTTCGTGGTCGTGAATTCCCGCAACGTCAAGGCCACCTGGTCGGGCGACACCGCCGGCGGCGTCTGTGAGGCAAGTTTTGTGGTGCGCGACGCGCAGGGCAGGCTCAGCGCCGGAAGCCGCAACGGCTCGATCACGGTCGATCTGCAGGGCTACCCGAAAGCGCCGAATGCCGTGACACAGATTGCCTACGGCGACCGCTCGGTAACCCTCGCGGTCAGCTCCGGCGGCGCCAACGTTGCCTACCCGGCGCTCGAGGGATTCAACCTGTACCGCAACGGCGCCTCGGTAGCCCGCTGCGACCCGTCGGGCAACTGCGGCGTGATTCGAACGACTGAGAACGGTGACAAGGCTCTCTACGAAGCCCGGGCCGTCAATGCCGTCGGCGAATCGCGCAGCGCGGTCAGCGTCACAGCCTGGTCGTATGCCACCCCGGGCATGGGGCGACTCACGGCCGAACCGGTCTTTCGGAAGGGCACCACGAGCGCCTCGACCGGTGCCGTCACCCTGACCATCGAGAACAATGACCGATCGACCAACCGCTACAGCGTGAACGGCACCGAACAACCCGTCACGACGCCCGGCACCGGAAAGACCCAAATGACCCTCGCGCTCGGTGTGGGCAACCAGACCGTCACGGTGACCCCGCTCAGCCGGGACGACCAGCCAGCGGGCAGCGGTCCGACCGAGGAGACGACGTCACAGGCCGTGCTCGTGGCCGGATCGCCCGCGATCACGAGCGCCGGTTCGCTGAGTTCGCAGAACCGGTCGATCACCGTGGCGGGCACCGGGTTCAACCCGAACTTCAGCACGCTGCCGGTGCAGGTGCTCTACGTCGCCTCGCTCACCGAGGGCGCAACCTGCACGCTGACCCCGGCGGGTTTCACCCCGGAGGGTGCGGCCTCATCGAGGGACCTCTCGATCGGCGGCCTGACCAAGCACACCAAGTACTTCGTGTCGGTCTGCTATTCCAACGGCTACGGGGTCACGATGGCCAACGCCGGTTCGATCACCACCTGGCAGCAGCCGGCTGCCCCGGGCGACGACGAATATACCTACACGATGTCGGCACCGACGGGCGGGGATTACCGAATCACCGAGCCCACGTCGTCATCAACCAGGCCAGACGTCGGCTTCGAGGCGAACTTCGAGAACTTTGATGCCAACACCGGGTCTGACATTTTCGGCGCCGATCCCCGCATTCGGGTGCGGTACTGCATGACGGAAGACCCCACTCTCTGTAGCGACTGGTCGAGGGTGGCGGCGGCTGATGCGACACGGGCCTGGCAGGTCACGTATGCGGTGACCGGCCTCACGACTGCGGGCTGCGTCATCGACGGCACGCTTGCGGTCGCCGTCGAGGCGACCTCCGGACTTGCCACAGCGATTGTCACCGGCGCTGACTACCTCTCTCTCAACGCCCAGGGCAGCGCGACGTGGCAGAGAGTCGAGGGCAGCACGGTTGCCAGCGGCGCGACCGAGGTCAAGAACGTGACGTGGCAAATCATCTGGTCGGGCGACAATACGTCTGGCCTCGACCCGGTAACCGGCATCACCCAGACCACGGCCACCGGCTGCACCCCGGCCTCCCAGTAAAGCCCGCCACAGTCTTCCAGTAAAGCCCGCCACAGTGAAAGAGCCACACACATGACAATCACCCCGGAGCAGTCAGACTGGTTTGCCACGACCTTCACGATGATGGTCGACAACGTCGAACAGGTTGTTCTCGGTAAGCGCCACGTGATCGAACTCGCCTTCACCGCGATGGTCAGCGAGGGCCACCTGCTGCTCGAGGACTACCCGGGCACCGGAAAGACCTCGCTCGCCCGCGCCATGTCCCAGACCGTGCAGGGTGTTTCCACCCGCATTCAGTTCACCCCCGACCTGCTGCCCGGCGACGTGACCGGCATCACCGTCTACGACCAGAAGACCGGAGAGTTCGAGTTTCACAGCGGACCGATCTTCGCCAACGTCGTGCTCGCCGACGAGATCAACCGGGCCAGCCCGAAGACCCAATCGGCTCTGCTCGAAGCGATGGAAGAGGGCAACGTCACCATCGACGGTGTCACCCGCTCCACCGGTGTGCCGTTTCTCGTCATCGCCACCCAGAACCCGATTGAGCAGGCCGGCACCTACCGGCTGCCCGAGGCCCAGCTCGACCGGTTCATGATGAAGGCGTCGCTCGGCTACCCCGACCTCGCAGCGACCATCCGCATTCTCGAGGGCACCGCCGACGTTCGCCACGAACTCGCCCCGGTCATCACCCCGCAGACGCTCCTGAGCATGAGCGACATCGCCCGCGGCGTGTTCGTGAATCCGCTCGTCTATGACTACATCGGTCGTCTGGTCGAGGCGACCCGCGACGCTCGCCAGGTGCGCATGGGCGTCAGCGTGCGTGGCGCTCGCAGCCTCACCAAGGCCGCCAAAACCTGGGCCGTCGCCCACGGCCGCACCTTCGTCACCCCCGACGATGTCAAGGCCCTCGCCAACCAGGTGCTCGCCCACCGCATGGTGCTCGACCCCGAGGCCGAATTCGACGGCGTCACCGCGAGCGCCGTCATCGGCCAGATTCTGCTCGACATCGTACCGCCCAGTCGGATCGACCTGGCGTGAGTTCTCATACCGAATCGCGCCTGACGCGTCGCGAAACCCAGACCAGGTCTGCAACGCACACCCGGTATGCGAGCACGCGCACGAGCCAGTCAACGACGTTGACCCTTGTGGGCGCGGTCGTGCTGTGGATGCGGGTCTCGCGGGCTGTGCGAAACGGTGTGAAGGCATCCGTCGAATGGATCGGCGAAACGGTCAGACCGGCCGGCTGGGTGGTGGTCGCGGCCGCGATCGTGCTGCTGCCGGTCGGCCTCGTCTTCGGCTGGACCGAACTGATAGTGGCCGGCTGCGTGGCGGTCGCCCTCATTCTCATCTCGCTGCCGTTTCTGGCCGGTGGTCGCGCCTACAGCGTCGACTTCGTGCTGCCGGTCGATCGGGTCGTTGCCGGTTCCGAGGTGCTCGGCGCCCTCACCGTCACCAACGTCTCGACGCGGGTTCAGCTGCCGGGTCGCGTAGATGTTCCCATTGGCAAGGGGCTAGCGGATATCTACGTGCCGCTCCTGCGCGCCGGCCACGTGCATGAGGAGCACGTTCGCGTACCGGCCCACCGGCGCGGCGTTATCGATGTGGGCCCGGTCACGACCGTGCGCAGCGACCCGCTCGGGGTGCTCGGCCGCGAAGTGGCCTGGGCCGACGTCAACCGCCTGTTCGTGCACCCGGTGACCGTGTCGATTCCGAGTACGAGCGCCGGTTTCGTGCGCGACCTCGAGGGCAACCCGACGCGCGACATCGTCGACTCCGACATCTCTTTTCACGCCATTCGCGAGTACGCCCCCGGCGATGGGCAGCGGCACATTCACTGGAAGTCCACCGCGAAGACCGGCAGACTCATGGTGCGCCAGTTCGAAGAAAGCCGGCGCTCCCGCCTGGCCATCGTGCTGAGCCTGAACGCGGCGGAATACGCCTCCGACGACGAGTTCGAGATGGCGGTCAGCGCGACCGGGTCGCTCGGTGTGCGCGCCATTCGCGACGGGCGAGACCTGGCCGTCGTGGCGAGCGAGGAGGTTCCCGATATCGTGCGCAGCAGCATCCGTTCGGTGCACAGCCTGAGTGTCGTCTCGACGCGCACCCTGCTCGATGATCTCACCGCGATCGAGGTGAGCCCGCACGCCATGAACGTTGAAGACGTCTGCGTGCTCGCCGCCCAGGTGGTGCCCGATATTTCGATCGCGTTCGTGGTGTGCGGCAGCGCGATGACTGTCCGGCGCCTGCAGGCGCTCACCCTGAAATTTGCCGGTAGTGTGCAGGTCGTCGCCGTTCTGTGCAATCCCAACGAACAGCCGAGCTTTCGCGACCTCGCGGGCACGAGCGTGCTGACCATCGGCGTGCTCGACGACTTACGTTCCCTGCTCAGCCGGCGGGCCTCATGAGCGCGCCCCAAACGCCCTGTGCTGGCCGACCCGTGACAGGTGCCCTGCCGACGATTCGGTCGCGCCGTGCGCCCGGTGGCCGACGCCGCGCCCGCGTGATCAACGCCCTGTTCGTCCTGGCGATGATGCTCGTCGCCACCTGGGCGGCCTGGCCGATCTACCAGGACACCAGCTACCTGGTGATGGCGGCCGGAGCGATCGCGGCCGGGCTGGCCCTGGCCTGGATCGGCGCCCGGCGTGGTTGGTCCTGGTTCACCGTGCTGCTGGCCACCCTCGGCGCCTACCTGCTGCTGGGCGTTCCGCTCGCGGTGCCGACCACCCTCACGATCGTGCCGACGAGCATACAAAGCGTGTTCGGCGGGCTGCTCGATCTGGTGACCGCGACGGTGTTCAGCTGGAAGGAGCTCGTCACCATCCAACTGCCGGTCGGCTCGTACCAGACCCTGCTCGTGCCGGCCTTTTTGCTGTTTCTCGGCGGCACCACGGTCGCCCTGTCGCTGG
This sequence comes from Cryobacterium sp. CAN_C2, assembly GCF_015751745.1. Lineage (NCBI taxonomy): Bacteria > Bacillati > Actinomycetota > Actinomycetes > Micrococcales > Microbacteriaceae > Cryobacterium > Cryobacterium sp. CAN_C2. Next base: position 177,205 of record NZ_JADOUX010000004.1, on the reverse strand, counting down.
CCTGGCGCGGCGCCCGGCTCTACGCCCTCGCCGTGCCCCTCATCTTTGCCGTGCAACTGTTCGGTCTGATCTTCGGGTCGAGTGCCCTGAGCATTCCGCTGACCGTGTTCGGGGTCAGCGTACCGGCACCGCGCGAGAGCCTGATCGGTCTCGCCGCCCTGCTGCTCGCCTTCGGCTTTCTGTCCTGGCGAACCCACCTGACTCGCAGTGAGGCGCTTGATCTGGCCGGCCGCACGACCGGGGTGCGGCGCACCCCCGGCGGCCTCGGCGGTCGTCTGCGCCGGGCCGCCGTCGCCGGGGGCGTGCTCGTGATCGCCAGTGGCGTCACGCTCGGCGGGCTCTCGGCCGTCGCGGCGATGCCGGACCGTCAGGTGCTGCGCAGCAGCATCGACCCCGCCGTCGACCTGCGCGAGTACGTCAGCCCGCTCAGCCAGTACCGCAGCTACTTCAGCGCCGAGCGGTACGACGCCGAGCTTTTCACGGTGACCGGCGATGCTGTCGAAGAGGGCGCCGCGGCGCGAGTGCGCCTCGCCGTGCTCAGCTACTACGACGGCGAAGTCTTTCGGGTCGTGAACCCTGCCGCGAGCGAGCGCGACCAGGCCACCGCCTTCGCCCGGGTGCCGCACACCCGCGGGTCGACCGGTGGACGCGTCACGACCGGGTTCGCCATAGCCGGGTACACCGGCGTCTGGATGCCGGGCGCCGGCGCTCTCTCGAGCATCCGCTTCGCCGGTGACCGCGCCGCTGACCTGAGCGATGGCTTTTTCTATAACGCGGGCACGGCATCTGGAATTCAACTCAACACCCTCAAAAACGGTGACCGCTACACGATCGTCTCGCAGCAGCACACGGATGCGACGGACCTGGCCGGCCTCGCCCGCCCGGCCGGCGACGCGATTGACGATTCGCTCACTCCACAGAGCCTCGGCGACTGGGTAGACGCCCAGGCGGTCACGCACGATGGCGCCGGACTTGCCGAACTCGTCACGCGTCTGCGCCAGCGCGGCTACCTCAGCCACGCCCTGACCGTGCCGGCGGTGGACTCCTGGACCGCCGACCTTGGCGACTACCGGTTCTCTCCGAGCCTGTCTGGGCACTCGGTCGCCCGCATCGACGCCCTCTTCACCGCCCTGCTCGACAAGCAGAACAGCACGAGCGCCACCGAGAATTCCCAGCTGGTGGCCGCCATTGGTGACGACGAACAGTTCGCCGTCGCGACCGCGCTGCTCGCCCGCCACCTCGGGTTTGAGTCTCGCGTGGTGGTGGGATTCACCCTCGGTGCGGCATCCGCTGATTCGAGTGCTCCCGGCTCCTGCGTGCAGGGCGTCTGCTCGGGGCGAAACCTCGCGGCCTGGGTCGAAGTGGCCGGCGGCGACGGCAGCTGGGTGACCGTGGACGCGACCCCGCAGTTTCAGAACCCGCTGTCGCCCATTGATGACACGACCCGCGACCCGCAATACAACACCGAGGTCATCGCGGAGGGTGCCACCGAGCAGCGAGCCCCCGAGGCCAATCCGACCAGCAATGAGGACCAGCCCGAACAGGAACCGGTCACCGGCCCCGACCTGGCCTGGCTGTTCGCGACCCTCAAGATTGCCGGCATCAGCCTGGCCGCACTGCTCGCGATCAGCACGCCGTTCCTGGTGATTCTCGGCGCCAAACTCAAGCGCCGCCGTGACCGGGCGCGTGCCGTTGACGTGGCGGCGCGGTTCGCCGGCGGCTGGGACGAATACATCGATACCGCCGTCGACCGCGGTCTGGCCGACCAGGGCAGCATGACCCGGGTCGAAATCGCGTCGCACTACCAATCGGTGGGCGGCACACAACTCGCGACCCTCGCCGACCGAGCCGTCTTCGGCCCGAACCCGCCGCAGGCTGCCGAGAGCGATACCTTCTGGGCACTCGTCACGGCCGAACGTGCCGTGCTCGCTGCGAGTGGCACCCGGCGCGAACGCCTGTGCGCCGCCATCTCACTACGCTCCTTTTCTCGGCTAGCGGATGCCCGCCGGCTCGTAGCTTTTCGACGACGCTCATCTCGTTACGACGTCACCACCGTACGCCTGAACCGGCGCGACACCAGCAGAATGGGGGAGCGGCCGCCCACCAGCGGCCGCGAATCATAAATGGATGAATCATCTGGAGCGATCATCGCGGTCATCGTGGTGATCGTGCTGCTCGGCATCGGCGTGTACGTGTTCTCGTCGATCGCCCTCGGCACGATCTTTGTGAAGCTTGGGGAACAAGCCTGGAAGGGCTGGGTGCCGATCGTCAACACCATCACCCTGTTTGAACTTGGGCGATATTCGGCACTGTGGGCGATCGGCCTCTTCATTCCGGCCGCAAACCTCATTGCCTTCATCATCTTCATCATGGCGGTCAACAACGTCAACCGACGGTTGGGTCGCGGCGGCGGATTCACCCTGCTCTACCTCGTCTCCTTTCCCATCTGGGCCGGCGTGCTCGGGTTTGGAAAGTCCTTCAACACGGGCTGGATGCCGGAAATGTCCGCGACCGGGTACGTTCCGTTCGCTCCGGTGAGGCCGTTGTCGATGTTGTCGATGATGTCGGCGGCACCCGTGCCGGTCGCCGGGCCGCCCGCAGGCCAGAGCGCTATGCCGCCGGCCCCGTCGGCCCCGCCAGCGCCGCTGGTTTGGACGCCCATGCCCCCGGCCCCGCCCGCAGCATTTCTGGCGACGGCACCAACTGCGACTCCGTCACCACCTGCACCGACTGCACCGATTGCATCGACTGCGACTCCGGCACCACCTGCACCGACTGCACAGATTGCATCGACTGCGACTCCGTCACCACCTGCACCGACTGCACCGATTGCACCGACTGCGACTCCGTCACCACCTGCCGTGCGCGGTCTGCCCATCGGACCGCCGCCCTTCTACGTGAGCGTCCCGCCGACGCCCCCGGTGGTTTCCGCCGTGGTTCCCACGGTCACTCCCACAGCGATTGTCTCAGAGGTGTCTGCGGTGATTGCGGCAGGCGTCAGCGAGGCTGCCGAACCCGAATCAGACGCCGAGCCCGAATCAGACGCCGACGACGACCTCGACGAGACCATGATCGTCGTGCGTCGTATGAAGCCGTGGACGCTCGAAACCGAACACGGCCTCAAGGTCTCGCTCACCAAACCGGTCGTGCTGCTCGGGCGCAACCCTGCGCGTGACAGCGCACATCCGGACGCGCAGTTGGTGCCCGTGCACGATCCAGATAAGACGGTGTCGAAGACGCACGCCCGCCTCGACTTTGTCGAGGGCGCCTGGGGCATCAGCGACCTGCACTCCACCAACGGCGTCGTGCTGATCGACGGCGGTGGCATTGAGAACGAGCTCGATGCGGGTGCGAGCGCGCCCCTGACCGATCGGTTCCTGCTGGGGGAGCTCGCGGCGCGCATCTACTTGGAGGCCTGAGCCATGACCTGCCCCGTCGACCAGCGGGCGACCAGCCCAGGGGTGTCGCTGCGGTGCGGCTCGCGCACCGATATCGGCCGCAAGCGGAAGGAGAACGAAGACTCCCTGCTGGCGGCGTCGCCGGTGTTCATCGTCGCCGACGGCATGGGTGGGCTCGAAGCCGGCCACCGGGCCAGCGCCGCCGTGATCGCCGAATTTCAGACCTGCGTCGGCCGTACCGGCGTGCCGGCCGGTGACGTGGTGTCTGCGGTCGAGCGCGCCCACATGATGGTGCGCACAGTGTCGAATTCGACCGGGCGCGGTGCCGGCAGCACCCTGACCGGACTCGTTCTCATCGATCACGAAGATTCCCCGCAATGGCTCATCGTGAACGTGGGTGACTCCCGCGTCTACCGCCTGCACGAAGGCGAATTTCACCAGCTCACCGTCGACCATTCCCTCGCTCAGGAACTCATCGACGACGGCACTTTGCTCAAAGAGGATGTCGCCACCTTCGCCCGCAAAAACGTCATCACCCGGGCCATGGGTGCCGACAACAGCAGCGCGGACTACTGGCTGCGCCCGGTCGTGACCGGCGAACGCCTGCTCGTGTGCTCCGACGGACTCAGCGGAGAACTCTCCGACGAGAGCATCAAGGCCGCCCTGACCCTCGGTGGCACGACCCAGCAGACGGCCGACCTGCTGCTCGCCGGCGCCCTCGAACACGGTGGCCGCGACAATATCTCGGTGATCGTGATCGATGTCATTGCCGGCGGATTCAGCTCCTGGCACGGCGGTGCGATCGACGACGACGACGACGACCAGTCCGACACCATTGACACCCGCACCGAAGATACTCGACCGGTGCAACGAGTGGCCCGCAATGCAGCCGACTGACCCGGCGCAGGTGGTCCCGGAGCGAGGGCACGGCGGGGCCGACGAGTTTGACGATGTACCCGATGACGAGGTAACCCGTATTATTCGCCGGCACGCGCCGCGCCACGCCGCCGCAGCTCCGGCGCTGACCGCCAGCAACAGGCTCGAGCTGCCCGGTGAGATCGGGGAGACCGACGGGCTCGAGCTGCCCGAGCTGCCCCAAGTGCCCGAGCTGCCCCAAGTGCCCGAGCTGCCCCAAGTGCCCGAGCTGTCCCACGTGCCCGAGCTGCCCGACGACGATGACACGCGCAGCGAGCACCGCGACAGTGATGAACGCACCCGCATCGTTGCGCGCACCGCTGATGACAACACCCGAATTGGGGCACGACGGCAGCTGGGAAACCGCCCTGCAGTGCACTCGGAACCAGATTCTGACAACGCACCGGCAGGCTCCGACCCGACCGATGAGGCCACCGTGCGGTCCTCGCAGCGCAGCAAGGCCGACGATACGCTCCTGAGCAGTCGACGGGCGGCCGCTCCAGCGCACCCTCCCGTCGTCGATGCGCTGCAACGCCGGTATGAGCCGCCGCAGGTGCAGAGCGGCGCGAGTGTGCGCTACTCTGCACGGCTGATACCGGCGGTCGTAGAGCCGAAGGCGTCAGCGCCCGTGCCCGTGCCCGACGTGCAGTCCGATCCGGCCCGCATCCGTCTGGCCGACGCTGCCACCGAGATTCGAGAGCGTGCGGCGGCAACAGCCCGTCGTCGCCGCCGATTCACCCTGGTCGCGATCATCTCGAGCACCGTCCTGGTGGTGCTCGCCGCAGCCGTGTTCGTCGTCTTCACCGTTCTCACCTGGTGAGTGCCGTGCGGCCGGCCGCCGCGCGCGCCACGCCACATATGTCACCCTTCCGCCAGCACCAAATATCCAGGAGCTTTATTCTCTTGACAGATGTCACATCTCCCCTCGATCGGGAAGCCGCCAACCCGGCCACCCCGCACGCCCGGCGGCCCGGTAGTCTGGTCATGACGACCGGCGCTCCTGCTAATCGGGAGCAGAGGAATATGGTGCGCTTGGCCAGTCGCGTCGGTGCGGCACTGATCGGCGTCCTGGGCGTCATCGTGATCACCGGTTGGTACGTTGGAATCGACACCCTACCCTCGATTATTTCAAGCCTGTCGCTTCTGAAGCCCATGACCGGGGCGGCATTCATACTGTTGTCCGTTGCAGTGCTGGTGTTTGATCGCCGCCGCGTGACGCTGGTCCTGGGTCTTGCTGTCGCGGTCATCGGGGCCCTCACCCTCACCGAGTACGTTCTCGGGTTGCCCCTCGGTGTCGATGAACTGCTTCCGGGAATCGACTTTGCCGGTCACCCTCCCCGGATGGCGCCGGCCACGGCTGTGTCTGTTACCATGCTCGGGGCATCCGTCGTCACCAGCCGGCTTGCCCGGCCGGCCTGGATGCTCGGTCTTGCCCTGGGTGCCCTCACCATCAGCCTGATCGCGGTCCTGGGCTACGCCTACGGCGTCTCCTCGCTGTACACCGTCGGAGGATTCACGAGCATGGCGCTGCCCACGGCGCTGGGACTGGCCGTGTCGTCGGTGTCGATCCTGCTGCAGCGTCCTTCCTCGGGGCTGATCGCCGTCCTCCGCGACCAGGGCAGTGCCGGGCAGCTTCTGCGCCCGGTCATTCCCACCCTGTTCCTTGGCCCGTTCGTGCTGGGCTGGCTCGATATCTTTGGCAGGCGCCTGGGCTGGTACGACGCGGTGTTCGGTGTCGCCATACTGATCGCGGCCATGACGGTCCTGGGGGTTGGACTGACCTGGATCGCGGCACGCAGGTTGCGCGAGCTCGATCGTCAGCGGGATGCGGGAACCCGGGCTCTGGCCGAGGCCAATCACACGCTCGAGGCGACCGTCGACAGTCGCACCCGACAGCTGGCAGAAACGGCCGACACGCTGCACACGTTGATCAAGATCGCACCGGTGGGCATCGTGCAGCTGGATGCCGCGGGGGGCCTCGTCTCCGCCAATGACCAGTGGCTGGCCCTCAGCGGCTTCACCAAGAACGAGTCGCTGCGCGACGGCTGGGCCGCCGCCATCCACCCCGACGATTCCGAGCGGGTGCTCCGCGAATGGGAGCAGAGCGCGACCGCCGGAACGGCCTATGAGACCACGTTGCGTTTCCGCACTCCAACCGGGCAGGTGAACTGGGTAAAGGTGAGCACCGCTCCGATGCTGGACGCGAAGGGTGTGATCGGGCACCTCGCCAGCGTCACCGACGTGACCGCGTTGCGCGTGGCCGAGGATGCGGCGGCGGCGGCCGCCGCCCGGTTCGAGGCCGCCTTCGCCTCATCCCCGCTGGGAACGGCGATCGTGACGCTCGACGGCCAGGTGGTGGCAGCCAACAGACGGCTCTTGGATCTGGCGGGGCACAACACCTCGATGGTCGACGAGCACATCGAGACGATCTTCATGCCCGCAGAAAACGGCGACGACAAGCAGGCGGAGGGCACGGGGCACGATGGACCGTCCACCCGCCAGCGCATGGACCGCCGGATGCGACACGGCGGCACCCAGGAAACCTGGGTCAAGGTCAGTATCGCCGAGATCATCGAGGGGGAGCAGGCCGGGGGACTGCTCTACCAACTGGAGGACATCACCGCCCGGCGCCTGGCCGAAGCGCGGGTGGAGCACCTGGCCTTCCACGACCCGCTGACGAACCTGCCCAACCGTCTCCTCCTCCTCGACCGGCTGAAGCAGGCGCTCCTTCAGGCGTCGCGCCAGGGACGCGGCGTGGCGGTACTGTTCATCGACCTCGACCGCTTCAAGTTCGTCAACGACAGCCTCGGGCATCACGCCGGGGACACGGTGCTGACCGAGGTCGGCATTCGTTTGCTCCAAAACATTCGGTCTGGCGACACGGTGTCCCGCATCGGGGGCGACGAGTTCGTCGTGATCTGTCCGGATATCGTTGGTAACACGGAAGTGCACCGGATTGCCGATTCGATTCAGGCGGCGATCGCCCGGCCGATTCTGGTCGGCGACCAGATCGCATCGGTCGACGCGAGCATCGGCATCGCCTTCGGGCTCGGCCACGACGATGCGGAGCTGCTCCTGCGCAATGCGGACCAGGCCATGTACTTGGCGAAGGGCCGCGGCCGGGCGCGCTACGAGGTGTTCGACGACGACCTGCGGGGTCGGATCGAGCGCAGGCTCGACACCGAGCTGGCTCTGCGAGACGCGGTGCAACTGGGCGAGATCGAGACCTGGTTCCAGCCGATCGTCGACCTGCAACAGCGCACCGTGGTCGCAACCGAGGCGCTCGCCCGTTGGAGACGCCCGGAACGGGGCCTTGTCTTTCCGGGGGAGTTCATCGCGATCGCCGAGGAGGTCGGCCTGATCAAGGGGATCGGCACCACGGTGCTCGGCCAGGCCTGTCGGGCTGCCGTGGCCCTGGACGGCCGCATGGCGGTCAGCGTGAACGTGTCGCCACGGCAGTTCGTGCAGGACGACTTCGGGGCCGTGGTGAAACGCGCCCTCAGCGCGAGCGGCCTTCCGCCGGACCAGCTGTGGCTGGAACTCACCGAGAGTGCCGTGCTCGATGCGATCGACTCCGCCGCCCGCACCTTCCAGGAACTGCGCTCCCTCGGGGTGCGCCTGGCTATCGACGACTTCGGCACCGGCTACTCCTCCTTCACCCATCTGAGGGCGTTCACCGTTGACCTGCTCAAGATCGATCTCACCTTCATCCGCGACCTCGAGCGTTCGGACCATGACCGGGCGATCGTCGATGGCATCCTGCGCCTCGCCGACTCCCTCAACCTCGACGTCGTCGCAGAGGGCATCGAAACGAGCGGGCAGCGAGACCTACTGACCGAGATGGGCTGTCGCTACGGCCAGGGCTATCTCTTCTCGAAGCCCGGACCGTCAGCATCCCCCAACGTGAACTTCGGCTGAACGGAGCCACACCGGCAGCGCCGCCGATCGCGTGCGGTTAGCCCGGGGCCGACAAGGCGGAACGATTAAATTGCAGCCCGGCCTCGTAGCGCAGCCCGCGGCGTTTGACCCAGCGCACCTCGGCCACCTCGGGCAGGGTGAGATGTCCCGGGATCTCGACAATGACGAGCGATCTCGGCTGCAGGCGGTGGCGAAGGGTGAGCCGACAGCCGCCGAAACCGATGTCCTCGACCATGGCGGTGTGCGTGGTGAAGTCCGCCGTCAGCGGCTGGTCGGTGACCTGCACCGCGCCGCCGCCCGGAAACGCCCCCGGCAGGGCGCCGATGGCACGTTCAACCTCGCGTTCCCGCACCCGCTGGAGAGCGGGTTCGCGTTCCACAGCGGCAATGGGGTGCAGGATCGCTTGGCCGACGCTGGCAATCCGCACCTGGGAACGCCGCCAGGGCGACGGGGGTCGTGACGCACCGCGTACCGCTCGCCAACCGGCTGCAATGAGGTGCGCTTTCTCTTCCTCGTCTCCCCGAACCCAGTTGGGCGATTGGGTGATGGCCCGAACCAGGTCTACCGTCTGCTCCGGTGTCAGCGGATCAAAACGATACCCGATGTCTACGCCGCGCGCCGTAGTGGTGATCCAGCTTCCCGCTCCGCGCACCGGTCCGACATCGGGTATCTCCAGTGCGGTGACCGTCGAGGTCTGCGAGGCAAAATCGCCCGGGTCCAGCCGATCGGACCAGGGAACGGATACGCGTGCGCCGGTCAGGCTGAGATCGACGAGTTCCCCCGGGTGAGCGCCGAACTGCTGGAAGTCGGCGGTCACGGTCGTCTCCATCCGCGTGCGCTCCGCCGAGCGCAAACGCGGACGCTCAACGCAGAGTGCGACCGCGAGCACCAGCCCCACGACGAAATACAGGCACCAGAAGACATTGATGTAGAAGGCGCTGGTGCCGGTGAGCTGCGGGGAGAAAAGAAGAGCGTTGAGCAGGCCGGCAGCCGAGAGAGTGAGCAACACCAGGTGGGGGAGAGCGATCCGCCAGTGGAAAACCTGACGCGGCAGCCCAACCCCCTTCGGGGTGACGTTGAAGGCCTTGACTTTCAGGCCCAGCGTTTCGGCCGCGGCTGAGAATGCGATCGCCGGGGCAAGCGCCAACTCGTAAATGTTGCTCCACGAATGACTCCGTCGCCGGCCCACGACGATCACGAAACACATAATCACGCAGAGGTAAGACGGGAGCCAGAACACGAGCAGGGCCTGCACGCTCGTATCCAGTGCGGTAACCCCGAACAGCAGGAAGAGCAGGGGTGCCAGAATGTAGATCAGCTTGAATACGCCGAAGTACCAGTAGACGACCGCATCGGAATACAACCACCGCTGCATCGGAGTGAGACCGGGCAGCGTCAGCGGGTTCCACTTGCGAGCCGTCTGGATGTTCCCGCGGCACCACCGGTCGCGCTGCTTGAGCATGTCGGCGAGATTCTCCGGGGCGAGACCCGCCGCGATGATCTCCGGCACGAACTCAGTTCGGTAGTGCGCCGCCTGCACGAGCATGCCGGTCGCAAGGTCTTCCGTGATCACGCCGACCGCGAATCCTCCGACGCTCTCCAGCGCCGACCGCCGGAACACTGTATTGCTCCCGACATACATGACGGCATTGAATCGTGACTTGCCGGCCTGGAGGGTGCGCATGAAGAAGTCCTGCTCGTTCGGCAGCGCCTTACCGGAGAAGAGGTTGTACTGGAACGGATCCTCGTTGTAGAAGGCCTGCGGCGACTGTACGAAGCCCAGATTCTCGTCCTGGAAGCGGCCCACGGTGCGTTCCAAGAAGTCCGGACGCGGCACCATATCTGCGTCCAGGGTCACGATGAGCTCGCCGTTGCTCAGGCCGAGTGCGTTGTTCAGGTTGCCGGCCTTGGCGTGTGCGTGGTCCGCCCTGACGAGGTGGGTGACTCCGAATTGCTCGGCCAGCCTGCGCACGTCGTCACGCCCACCGTCGTCGCAGACGTAGATGCGCACGGCATCACTCGGGTAGCGCATGCCCACCGCGCCGGCGATCGTCATGCGCAGCATCGACACGGGCTCGTTGTAGGTGGCGATGAACACGTCGATACTGGCGAGTTCGTCAACCGGTGGCAGAGGAACGCTGCGACCAACGTAAGGCCGCCACAGGGTCGCATAGACGGTCACCGATTGGGCAAAACCGATGACCTCAACGGCCAGCAGGGCCACGCCGGTGACCGTGTTCCACAACGCATCCGTTGGAATGGTGAAGAGCACCCGCCAGATCAGGTAGATGACTCGTACGAGGAGGCTGATCACGATCGCGGTCCTGTGGCCGAAGCCGGGCCGCTTCCTGGAGACGATCCACAGCGTTTCCATCAGGGCCAGGACGACCGCCGGATAGACAAGCATCCACTGCCAATTCTCCAGCGTCATTCGAATTTCCCCCGGTCGCTCCTATGGATGAAACTAGCAGCAATAAACGGCACTTCGCCAAATGAATTAGCCTGAAAATGCGGGGATCTGGCGGCGATAGGTGGTCGAGCACGCACCGAGGCTCGCTTTGCGCCGATGACGCGGCCCGGTAACGCTCGACCAAGCGCACCCCGCCGCGGCGTGGCCCCGGCTTCCACCGTCTGGAAAGGGCCGAGCCCGCCGGTAGAGTCACTGACACAGGGCCTGTTCTCCAACCATCACCCCCTTATTGTGGGTCTGGCCAGACTCCCCGCCCACAGATAGAGTTATGCGTTACTTATTACTGAGCCTGTTCGAGAGGATTGCTGGCAAGCCTCACCGAGATGCTCATCCTGCACGGCCTTCTGCCGATCGAGGAGCTTGACCCCCTCATGGCCGGCGATCCCGCTGACGAGAGCGCCGTGCGTGCGCTCGTCGCCAAGGGCGTCATCACCGAGGTGCAATTCGCCAAGGCTCGGGCCCAGCAGGCCAACCTGCCCTTTGTTGAACTCGTCGACTACCCGGTTGACCGCCTGGCCGTGGCCCTCGTTCCCGTGGCCGTCTGCAAGCGCCACGAAGTGATACCGATCGCGGTCGACAACGGCCGCCATTCGCGACCTCGAGCGTTCGGACCATGACCGGGCGATCGTCGATGGCATCCTGCGCCTGGCCGACTCCCTCAACCTCGACGTCGTCGCAGAGGGCATCGAAACGACCGGTCAGCGTGACCTACTGAGCGAGATGGGCTGTCGCTACGGCCAGGGCTATCTCTTCTCGAAGCCAGCCCAGAGCGCGGTCCCCCGCGTTACCCTCACGCACCGACACGCCGCTGGTCGAGCCTTGACGAGGCGTCCTCTCGAGGTTCCTGTTGGCCCGGTTCAGTGGCCACGTTCAGTGGGACCGACCCGGTCGGGTCTCATCTGCGCAACTCGAACGAACTGCCAGTAGAGTTTGGTGGGGGGATCAAATGGGTCACCCGTGTGGGAGACAGTGGGACCGATGACGATCAACATCAACGTGGTGCGCGGGGAGACAGCCGAGGAAGAAAAGCTTAATATTCACGCCGTCTACGAGAAGTTGGCATCCGAGTACGACGATCGCATTCCGGGATCGGGTCCATCGGACGACAACTTCACTGCGGCAGAACGTGACTTTCTTCTCAGTAAAGTGACTCCAGGTCAGGACGTCTTGGATATTGGCTGTGGCACCGGCCGATTTACAGTACCGATGGCCGAGCTGGGTGCAATTGTGTCCGGTCTGGACATGAGCGGTTCGATGCTGCGGGTCGCCGCGTCAAAGCTCAAAGCAAAGGGGCTGTCAGCTGATCTGCGCGAGGGTGACATGGTCTCCATGCCGTTCGATGATGACAGTTTCGACATTGTGACCAGCATGCTGGCGCTGATGCATATTCCCCTTGAGGATCGCCAGCAGGTCTTCCAGGAGGCGAGTCGAGTACTTCGTCCCGGCGGCCGACTTCTCATTTCGGTAAAGAACAGTGTTATTGAGCGCTTCTTTCGCGCTGATCGGTTCGCTGCCGTTGACATCACAGACGTGGACACAAAGAAACTCAAGTTCACGGAGACGAATGATGGGCAAGACCTCGAGGCATCTTGGTACAGCTTCAGCCCGAGCGACATTTCTGCCCTGTGCGCAGCATCGGGGCTCGTGGTGACACAGTTGCGCGGGAACTCACCCGTCTCCGCCTGGCTCGCAGACGAGATCTTGGCCGATCCCGTTGTATCCGCCTTTGTCGGCCGCTTTGAGAGTGCACTTTCAGACGTGCCGCCCTTCAACCACTTGGGGTACCACATCATGGTGGAAGCAGTGAAGCTGCCCTAGCCGACGACTTCCTCGCGCGGGTCCGGATTCCCTCCGGTCCGCGCGAGGCGGCTTAGGGTGAGTAGCCCCTGGGCGTCGACCAATCGCACCGAGTGTGGGGATTCTGACATCGTGGCGATACTACAGGCGTAGTTTCGGAGAAAGTCAATGTCGCTCACCCAAATAGGAAGTGCGGGCTTGTGAAGACCGTCCCACTGGACGCGTTCTGGTGCCGACCCTGAGGCGCCAACCGAGATGTCTCGTGGGGAGACGACAAGTCCGACTCCGGCGGCCTTGAGGGTTGCTTCCTTTCTCGTCCAGAGGCGCATTTGTTCTTGGGGCTGATCCACCATTTCGGTCTGATCGAAATGTGACAGCTCCATGGGATGCACGGCCATCCCCTCGAATGCATCGAGTGGATGCGTGGGTATGGCTTCAATGTCAACGCCGACCTCCACAGACGCGACCGCTACGACGACGACACCCGCTGAATGGGAAACATTGAAGTGGACTTGCGCATTCGGCAGGTTGAGGCGCGGTTTGCCGTGCGGTCTTGGGCAAAAAAGACAGTCGCGTGTGAACTTCAGATCTGCCGGCGTCTGGCCAATCCGATCTGCGAGAACGAGTCTGAGGAGAATACGGCTCGCGGAAAATACATCGGCGTCCTGTGAAAATCGAAAACTGCGCCGCCGGTCGAGTTCATCGGCTGAGAGCGCTCCCAAGAACACTTCGTTGAACCGTGACGACGCCCAGAAAACGTCGCAGAAATCAAGCATGGCCGCGTGTACTCATGCTTCTCATCTCCTCCACGACCGTAATCACGACCGAGTGCGGCAGTTTCATTAACCGCCAATCGGCCTCATTCAGAGCGGTAAAGTCCGGGGCGGTGGAGCCTTGGGTTTTTCGCGTTCGATGGCGAGGCTCAGCGCGTGAATTGTCGGAGTCTCGAACATCAAGCTGAGAGAAAGTGAAGTGTGAAACACTGCATTCACACGCGCCATGAGCTGGACGGCGCTGAGCGAATGCCCGCCTACACAGAAGAAATTGTCCTGCCTGTTGTTAACCCGATGACCCAACACTTCACTCCAGAGTGCGGCAACGGTCGTTTCCAGATCTCCCTCCGGCCGGTTTCCGAGTTTCTTGAGCTCTGCTGCTGTCTCCAGCTCCCTCAGGGCGGCCTCATCCACTTTGCCCGATGACCTGAGCGGGATCTGAACAATTGCAGTCATAGTGGCCGGAACCATGTGGTTGGGCAGATGTGACTCCACAAAATCCTCGACACTCTCCATGGTCGTATCTGGTTCCAGCACGACAAAACCGGAGAGCCCACTTACCCGTCCGTCTACCAAAATCGGAAGGACAACAGCGTTTATCACGCCATCGGCATCACGAATGTTGCTTTCGATCTCTCCTAATTCAATTCGCAGGCCTCGGACCTTGACCTGGCGGTCAGCTCTTCCGAGAAACTCCACTCCATCGTCCGTGAGGCGTCCCAGGTCGCCAGTCCTGTACAGGATCGACCCGGGTTCCTTGGAATATGCGTCCGGAACGAAGCGCTCAGCCGTGAGCGCGGGGGCGTTCAAATATCCGATCGCGAGTTGAGGCCCACCCAGGTAGATCTCCCCTGGGGCCCCATCAGGAACGACTGACCCGTCTGGGTCCAGGATTCGTACGTGGCAGTTTGCTTGCGGGTATCCGACTACTGGTCGAGAGCCGACAATTTCACTCACGAGCGCATCGACTGCGAATTCGGTCGGGCCGTAGAAGTTGTACGCCGTCGGCGCGGCATCGCGGAGAAACGACCAGAGGTCCGGGGACACGCTCTCGCCGCCCACAGCGATAAGCGTGGGACTGTAAGTACCAGGCGCCAAATAGCCCGCCGTCAGCATTTGCTCAAGCTGGGAGGGCGTGCACTCCATGACGTCAATGCGTGAGTCCATGAGGTACTCAACGAGGGCCGGAAGGTCCCGACGAACAGAATCGGGAACCATGTAAACAGTGTGCCCCGAGAGCATCCAGGCAAATGCATCCCACGAGAGGTCGAAGGCGACCGAGGTCGTGTGGGCGATTCGAAGGTTGCGTCCGGCGATTTTTCGAGCCTGCGCGTGATGCCGTTCTTGATGCGACGCCACGAGATTTGCGAACGCGAGATGCGAGACCACAACTCCTTTGGGAGTGCCTGTGGACCCTGACGTGAAAACGATGTACGCCATCTCCCGGAGGTTGGGCCACGTTTGAGATGTGCCCAGTACCGGGTCGCGAGCGAAACTATCGACCGGGATAGCATTGCCCAATCGAGCCCCGAGTGTCGCGGTCGTGCTGTCGACCAGAATGAGGTCGAGGTCGGCCTCCGTCACAATCGTTTGCAGTCTAGCCACCGGCTCAGTCCCGTCGAGCGGAACGATGACGTGGCCGGCTCTCATGACCCCGAGTGCCGCCGCCGCAAACCAATTGCTCCGTGAAAGAAGAACCCCCACTCGCGCGCTTTGGCGTAGTCCTCGTGTCTTTATAGCAACAGCAATCGTCTCCACCTCGGTCAGGAGGCGCTCGAATGTCCAACTTTCGTGTGCATCCACGATGGCCACGCTGTGAGGTTGCTTTCGAGCCATGGTGGCAAAGATCTCCGGAACCGAGGGGAGGTCCTCTGGGGAGCCCCCCTCGACCGCCGACCGGTACTGCACTCTCTCCGGTCTAGCGGATTTCTGGGCCGGAGAACTGTGGGTTGTTCCGACATTATTTGGACGGAGGTCCTGCCACACGACATCGATGTGTTCGAGGCAAGCCTGTTTGGAACCCGAGAAGTTATCGGCACGCCATCCCGGAGCATTTTTGCGCGCTATCGGCCAGATTGACATCTTTCCGAGGTGATTTGTTACAACATTGTACGTGCCGTTTACGTCGCCAAACAAGCGATCCCCCATTGTAGGCTGAGCACCCACCCCGTGATGTAGGTACTTTTCGTGAGCCTATAGTGCAAGTCCTGTGGCCGCAACAGTGCGGTGGTTGGCGAGCCAACGGTCCAGTTCCGTGGCCGGAATCGGTCGGGACATATAGTAACCCTGGGCTTGGTCACAGCCGCTACGTGCCAGAGCGTTGTACACCGCCTCGCTTTCCACTCCCTCTGCGACCATGCGTAGGCCCAGACTGTGCGCCAAGACGATGGTCGAGGCGACCAGCGCGGCGGCTCGGGGGTCGTCGGCCATAGGCATGACGAATGACTTATCGAGCTTGAGTTCGTCTATGGGCAGGTCTCGAAGGTAGGCGAGCGAGCTGTAACCGGTACCAAAGTCATCGACGGATATTTGGATGCCGCTGCCGCGCAGCAAACTTAGGATGACCCGAGCCCGAGGAAAGTCTGCCATCAAGAATTCTTCGGTGATCTCCAGCGTCAGGGCCGTAGGGGGCAGTCCACGGTCGACGAGCATCGCGCTGATCCGCGCAGGCAGGTCCGCGTTGATCAGGGAACTGGCGGAGAAATTGACCGCGACGGTCAGGGGTTGGTTGTGCGCCCGCCAGGCTGCGGCCTGATCCAACGCTTTTCCGAGCACCACGTTCGTCAGGTCGTGCATCAGCCCGGCCTCCTCGGCCAGGGGGAGGAAGGTGTCTGGGTAGAGCAGGCCGCGACCGGGGTGTTTCCAGCGAACGAGAGCCTCCACCGCGTTCACGTCGCCGGTCGCCAGGTCGATCTTAGGCTGGTAGTGCAAAATCAGCTGGTCCGTAACCAGCGCGATGCGCAGTTCTTCCAGGGTGCGAAGTCTCTCCTCGCCGCGACTGTCGTCGGCCCTCGCGTAGACGTGGTGCCCGCTGCGAGCGAACTTCGCCTTGTACATTGCCATGTCCGCTCTACGCAGCAGTAACCCGACATCGCCGCCATGGTCCGGGGCCAGGGCTATTCCGATACTGACGTCGGTCTGCAGCGCGATGCCTTCCAGGGTGACGGGCTCGGCCAGCGCTGCGCGCAGTTTGAGGGCCACGGCCACGGCCTGATCCTGATCGGTGTTGTCCAGGAAGATCGCGAACTCGTCCCCGCCTATCCGGGCCAGCAGGTCGTCGGTGCGCAACTGCTGGGACAGCCGCCGGCCGACCTCGGCCAGCAGCCGGTCTCCGATATCGTGCCCCAGGCTATCGTTAACCTCCTTGAACCGATCCAGGTCGAGCAGCAGCAGCGCACTTCGCCCGGCCTGCCCAGCGGCCAGCAGCCCGGGAACGTCGGAGTAGAGGGCCCGCCGGTTCGGCAAACCGGTCAGGTCGTCGGTCCGCGACTGGCGATGCAGGTCCGACATGCGCACCAGCTGCCGAAACGCCAGCTGCGCGCGAATCGCCGCCAGGATCAGCACCAACCCGGCCAGGATCAGAGCGAGCATCGACACACGTACCTGAGTTCCCAAGACCAGTACCCCCAGACCCGCCACCGTTGACACGCCCGACACGGCGAACGCCGTCACGCGCAGGCCAGCTGGTTTCACGGCGGTGTCAGCACGCACCGAGCGGTCGATCCACACCGCGACCAGGGTGAGCCCGATTGACCATCCCGCGTCCAACGGCGTCCCAATGGCGTAGAGGCCACTGGTGACCCGCTGGGCATAAATGACATCGGCGGCGGCAAAGATCACCAGTCCAATGGCGAGCACGGCCCCGAAACGGCCGACCATCAGACTCTGCGAGGCAGCGATTCCGAAGATCGCCGCTACCAACAGCAGGTCAAACAGGGGGTAGGCGACCGCGACCGCGGTCGCCAGCGACGGTGGCCCGGTGGAATCGAGAGCTAGAACCGGGCCGAGCAAGACCGCCAATACGGCGGCCGCGCCAAGCGATCCCACGGCACCCTCCAACACCATCGACCAGGAACGATCCCATACCTGAAATCGACCCAGCACAAACAATGTGCCCAACATGAGCGGATAAAATCCGAGGTATCCGATATCGGCGGGCGATGGAAACGGCAACGCCAGCGATCCTGCCAGGGTTAGAACGTAGTAGGTATTCCCGAGCGCGTAGGACGTCATGGCAAGCGCGGCAAGGAGTACATGAATGTGCCGGAATCTGGTTCGATACACCGCCATCCAACACACGGCGGCAGGAATTAGCTGCGTGAGGGTTCCGAACCACCCGTCCACGATCGGATTGAATTCGCCCTTGTGCAGTGCCAGACCGAGCAGGTAGCCGCCCAACGGCAGACCCATGACCCATAAGGGCCAGGCAGCGAAATTCCGCCGCAATTTAGAGGAATCTCCACGTCGAACCCGGCGATTATTTGACCGCATACAACCCCCCGATTAGCCACTGTGTCAGCGTAACCCACACGGGGCAAGTACCGGGGAAAGCCCCCGATTGTGGGGGTGGTCGGGTCGGGCCACGCGACGGCGCCTAACGTTACTATAGAGAATCGAAGCCAGTTTATCGCTAGGGGAGGATTGCGTGGCAAGCCTCACCGAGATGCTCATCCTGCACGGCCTTCTGCCGATCGAGGAGCTCGACCACCTCATGGCCGGCGATCCCGCTGACGAGAGCGCCGTTCGTGCGCTCGTCGCCAAGGGCGTCATCACCGAGGTGCAATTCGCCAAGGCCAGGGCCCAGCAGGCCAACCTGCCCTTCGTTGAACTCGTCGACTACCCGGTTGACCGCCTGGCCGTGGCCCTCGTTCCCGTGGCGGTCTGCAAGCGCCACGAAGTGATCCCGATCGCGGTTGACAACGGCCGCCTCATCCTGGCCATGGTCGATCCCGGCAACGTCTTCGCCGTCGACGACGTGCGCGAAGCATCACGGATGCGGGTCACGCAGGTTGTCGCCGAACGCTCCGACCTGCTCGCCGCCATCACCCGCTACCACCGCGCGGACGACGAGCTCAGCGACCTCACCTCCACGCTCGAAGAAGAGAACGCGGCCACCGAGAGTTCCTCCTTCGGCGTCTCGGACTCGATCGACGACGACGCCCCGATCGTGCGGTTCGTGAACCTGCTGGTGAGTCAGGCCATCCAGGACCTGGCCTCCGACATTCACATCGAACCCGGAGAGCACAGCCTGCGGGTGCGCTATCGCATCGATGGTGTGCTGCACGAGATGCAGACCGCACCCAAGAGCATCCAGAACGGCGTGATCTCGCGGCTCAAGATCATGAGCGACATCGACATCGCCGAGCGGCGCAAACCGCAGGACGGCCGCATGACCGTGCGCCACGCCGGCCGCCAGATCGACCTGCGCGTGGCGACCCTGCCCACAGTGTGGGGCGAGAAGGTCGTCATGCGAATCCTCGACAACTCGAACACGACCCTCGACGTGCGTGCGCTGGCCCTGCTCGATTACAACTTCGAGGCCTACAAGACGTCCTACTCCAAGCCCTACGGCATGATCTTGATCACGGGGCCGACCGGCTCGGGCAAGTCGACCACCCTTTACACGACCCTCGGCGCGGTCGCCCGCCCCGAGATCAACGTGATCACGGTCGAAGACCCGGTGGAGTACCGCATGGCGGGCATCAACCAGGTGCAGGTGAACGTCAAGGCCGGCCTCACCTTCGCGAGTGCGTTGCGTTCCATCCTGCGAAGCGACCCGGATGTCGTGCTGCTGGGTGAGATCCGTGACCACGAGACCGCGCAGATCGCCATCGAGGCCTCGCTGACCGGCCACCTCGTGCTCTCCACCCTGCACACCAACGACGCGCCCAGCGCCATCACCCGGCTGACCGAGATGGGCATCGAGCCGTTCCTGGTTGGTTCCGCCCTGGACTGTGTGGTCGCCCAGCGGCTGGCGCGGCGTCTCTGTGACAAGTGCAAGAAGCCTTCCGAACTGACAGCGGACTACCTGACCCGGTTGCGCTTCGCGTTCGACCCGGAACGGCCGCTGCCCACGATTTACGAGCCGGCCGGATGCACGCACTGTTCGAAGACCGGCTACCGCGGCCGCATCGCTGTGCACGAGGTGATGACGGTGACCGAGGAGATCGAGCGCCTCGCCGTCGCCCGCTCATCCAGCGCTGAAATCGGCCGGGTTGCGCGCGACCAAGGCATGATCACCCTCCGCGAAGACGGCTGGGCCAAGGCTCAAATGGGTTTGACATCGATCGAAGAAATCTTGCGAGTTGTCGCATAGTGCAAAAGGGGATATCTGCATGAGCCAGCCTATTTACGAAATTCCGGTAACGCCATCGGGGAGCTCTGGTCGCAGCTGGAGCCTCGGCGAGGAGGATCGCCGCATCGCCGAGCCGGAAGACCTGGTGGGCGCTGCCGCCACCACCGTGGAGCCGGAAACCCCCGTTGCGTTTGCACAGGTCGTGGCGCCGCTTACGGAGGAGGCTGCCGTTGTTGCGGCTGACGCCGAGACCGGACCGGTCGAGACAGCCGGACGTCGCTCCCGCACCAGAAGCGCCGACAACGAGGTGTCCGACCTTGACCTACTGAACGCCCTGGCCGAGGTGCTCGACCTGGGCGCCTCCGACCTGCACATCACGGTCGGCGCGCCACCCAGCATCCGTGTCGACGGTGGCCTGCGACCGATTGATGGCTCGTCGGTCTGGATGGGTGACAAGGTCACGTCGGCGCTTTTCAGCATTCTGTCGCAGAAGCAGCGAGCTCAGTTCGAGGAAGAGCTCGAACTCGACTTCGCCTACACTGCGGGCGGCGCGCGCTTTCGCGTCAACTACTACTACCAGCGCAACTCTATCGGTGGAGCGTTCCGTCTGATCCCGCGCGAGATCAAGCCGCTGAAAGACCTCGGTATCCCCGAGACCGTCGGCCAGTTTGCGAAGCTCCCCCGCGGACTCGTGCTGGTGACCGGGCCCACTGGTTCCGGCAAGTCCACCACTCTGGCCGCCCTGATCGACCTGGTCAACCGCACCCGTGCCGACCACATCGTGACCGTCGAAGACCCGATCGAGTTTCTGCACAAGCACCAGAAATCGCTGGTCAACCAGCGCGAGGTCGGTCACGACACGAAGAGCTTCGCGGCCGCGCTGAAGCACGTGCTGCGGCAGGACCCCGACGTGATCCTGATCGGCGAGCTCCGCGACCTGGAGACAATCTCGGTTGCCCTGACCGCTGCCGAGACCGGTCACCTCGTCTTCGCCACCCTGCACACGCAGTCGGCGGCCCAGACCATTGACCGGGTGATCGACGTGTTCCCGCCGCACCAGCAGGGGCAGGTGCGGGCTCAACTGGCCGCCACCCTGCAGGGCGTGGTCTGCCAGACCCTCGTGAAGAAGGTGGGTGGCGGCCGTGTCGTCGCCACTGAGGTCCTGGTGACGACCTCGGCGGTTGCGAACCTGATTCGCGAGGGCAAGACCTACCAGGTGGCGTCGGCGATGCAGGCCGGCAAGGCCTTGGGCATGCACACAATGGATCAGCACCTCGCCGAGCTTGTGGACGCAGGTCTGATCGCTCGCGCGTCGGCGGAGGAGAAGGCCCAAGACCTCGAGGGGCTGAACCAGTTGATCCGTCGCGTGGACCATGTCGAGGCATCCGTGAGCGGCATGAACGGCATCGATTTCGGCGACTCCTACTCCCCGCGGGGGCAGTAGATGGCAACCAGCCTCGCCTTCGCCTACAAGGGTCGCAATCCCGCCGGCAAGGTCGTCAAGGGGCGTCTGGATGCCGCTTCCGAGAACGCGGCCATGACACGCGTGCGCACGATGGGTCTGACGCCGATTTCCGTTACCGAGGTGGCGGTCGGCACCGGGCTCAGCACCGAGATCAAGATTCCCGGGTTCAGCAAAGGCATCACGCTGAAGGATCTGGCCATCATGAGCCGGCAGATGGCGACCATGACCTCGGCGGGGCTGTCGCTGCTGCGCACGCTGAACATTCTTTCGGAGCAGACCGAGAACAAGGAACTCGCCAAAATCCTCACATCTATCCGAAACGACGTCGAGACCGGCATCTCCTTGTCTGAGGCGATGGACAAACATGCCACCGTGTTCCCGCCGATCATGATCAACCTGGTCAAGGCGGGGGAGACCGGCGGGTTTCTCGAGAGCTCGCTGAACTCGGTCGCCGGCAACTTCGAGTCGGAGACCAAGCTCCGGGATACGATCAAGTCGGCGATGGCCTACCCCACGATTGTGCTGATCATGGCGGTGCTCGCGGTCATCGGCATGCTGACCTTCATCGTGCCGGTCTTCGAGAAGATGTTTGCGGGCTTTGGCGGCCAGCTACCCGCGCCCACGATGGTGCTCGTGGTGCTCTCGAAGGCGATGGCGTGGCTCCTACCGGTGCTCATCGTCGGCGGAGTCGCGTTCACCATCTGGTGGAAGAAGAACAAGAACACCGAGCGCGTGCGCAAGGTCGTCGATCCGCTCAAGCTCAAACTGCCCGTATTCGGCCCGCTCATGACCAAGCTGGCCATCGCCCGGTTCAGCCGCAACTTCTCCACGATGATCGGCGCTGGCGTACCCATCCTGCAATCGCTCAACATCGTTGGTGAGACCTCGGGCAACTGGGTCGTTGAGTCGGCGTTGCGCAAGGTGCAGGAATCGGTGCGCCAGGGCAAGTCGATCGCGGGGCCGCTGGCACTGGAGCCGGTGTTCCCGGCAATGGTCGTGCAAATGATTGCAGTCGGCGAGGATGCCGGCGCCCTACAGACGATGCTCGGCAAGATCGCGGACTTCTACGACCAGGAAGTACAGGCGACCGCCGACCAGCTCACAGCCCTCATCGAGCCGCTGATGATCGCCTTCATCGGCGTGGTGGTCGGCGGTATGATCGTCGCTCTCTACATGCCCATGTTCAGCATCTTCCAATACATCAAGTAAACCCCACAACTGGGGGCGTGATTGCGCAATACCCATTTGTATTTCGGGGTATTGCCCCGAGCAGTGCCGCAATATACTCGGACTGGGCAGCGCAGCAGCCTTCCCAGCACCCCTTCAGAAAAGGACAATCACATGATCCACAGCATCACGGGTGCACTTGCCCGCAAGCGTTCTTCCCTCACCGAGAAGGAAAAGGGCTTCACACTGATCGAGCTCCTGGTGGTGGTCATCATCATCGGAATCCTCGCCGCTGTTGCCATCCCGATCTTCCTCGGCCAGCAGGACCAGGCCAAGGATGCCGGCGTCAAGTCCGACCTCGCCAACGCCAAGGTCGCCTATGTCAGCCAGCTCGTGGATGCCCCGGGTGCGATCCCGGACCTCGTTGCTCTCCAGGGGAAGGGCTTCGTTCAAACCTACCCGGCCGTGACTCCCACGATCACTGCTGCATCCGCTACCGCAGCGAGCACGTTCTGCATCGCGATGACGAGCCCGAGCTCAGGCACGCCCTCCTTCGCGATCACCAACAGGGACGGAGTCAAAAAAGGCTCGTGCACTACCACTGGTCTCTTCACTACTCCGTAAGGACTAGCTCAAGGATGGGGGCGTCGTCTTCGGGCGGCGCCCCCGTCCCGTATCACCACATGACGATTCGGAAGGGGTGGAAGAGTGGAAACACGGTACGAATCTGCAGCCCTGCCGAGGGAATCAGGTTTTGGGATGATCGAAATCGTCATCTCGATGTTCCTGCTCGCACTGCTCGCCATCGCCTTCCTGCCGCTGCTGGTCCAGGGAGTGAAGCAATCCTCCGTGAACTCGAGCCTGGCGGCCGCGACTCAGCTCGTGAACAACGAAATGGAGCTCGCCCGCTCGCGCACGACGTGCAGCAGCCTCACTGCCACAACCTTCTCAGTGCTCGATCCCCGCGGGATCACCCTGCAGGTTGCCCGGACGGTCGGCGGGTCCTGTCCAGCGGCAACGGTGCCACCGGCAGCGCCGGCTTATCCGATCACGGTACCCGTGACCGTGACGGTCACCCGCAGCGATACCGGTGCGGTCCTGTCCTCGGCCAGCACCTTGGTTTTCGTGGCGGTGAGCTGACATGGGCGCGCGCGCCGAAGAAACTTCCGAGACCGGTTTCACGCTGATCGAGCTGATCGTCTACAGCGCACTCCTCCTGCTGGTCCTGAGCGTTGTCGGAGGCCTGTTCGTCAGCGGCCTCAAAACCGCGACGGCGGTGCGCACCATGACGAACGCGTCCTCCGCCGGTCAGATCGTCGCGGACTCCGTCGAGACGAACATTCGCAATGCGTCCGACTTCCAGCTCACGATCCCCAGCGGCACTGACCAACTCCTGGTGGCCCGAACGGCGCAGCGAGGCACCACGCTCACCTGGAGCTGTATTGCGTGGTACTACTCTGCGGCCGGTACGGGGGCCATCCGATTCCATCAATCGAATGCGGCGATCCTTCCACCGACCGCGAGCGAACTCTCCACCTGGGTGCTCCTGAACGAGGGAGTCAAACCGGCCAGCGGCACGACCATCTTCACTTCGGCCGGCCAACGGCTGACCATGACCTTCAAGGGCCTCGCGGGAGATCATCCGCCGGTTATCATCACGAGTTCGGCGACCAGCCGAGCGGGATCGTCGGGGAGTCTGGCATGTTTTTGAAACAACCCGTGCACTGCTGCTACCAGGGCGAACGGGGCTCCGCCCTCGCTGCCGTTCTGGGCATAATGGCGGTCGGCCTCATCTTCACCTCGCTCATCGCGACCTCAATCGTCGGCGCCTACGGATTCAGTTCCTCAACGCGGGCGGGAGTGCAGTCTCAAGCCTCGGCGGATGCCGGCATCGCCGCCGTGCAAACCGGTCTGTTCACTTCGGGTAATTGTGCCGTGCAGCCGACTCCCGGAAGGTACATCCGGACTTCGGCCCCGGCCTACACCGCGACGGTCGAGTACGACGCCGGACTCGGCTGGGTGGCTGGCTGCCCCAGCACGACCGCAACCCGCATCCGCATCGTTTCTACTGGAACGGCCCAAGCTGCCGGGGTCAATGGAGCATCGTCTGGCAACATCAGCAAAGTCGAAGCGGTTTTCGCTTGGGACACGCCCGGGGTTGATCCCAGCGGTGTCGGAATGTACCTGTACGGCGGGGGCATCGTCGAAGCCAACTCCAGCCTCGACCTTACTGAAGCCAACGGCGCTGGCTTGATGATCAAGCAAGGGAACCTGGACTGCTCCAAGAACAATGCCGTCATCAACGGCAGCATCCTCGTGACCGGTGCCCTGACCTTCACCGGCAGCTGCCGGGTCAACGGGAACGCCTGGGTATCGGGCGCAGCCACCCTCGGTTCAGGTTCGATACGAGACAACCTGGTGGCCGCGAGCGTAAGCCCCAACCCGCCGGGGAGCAAGGTAGGTGGCACGTACACGCAAGGCGGGGTATTGCCGGTCATCCCGCCGTGGACCGAGGTAAAGTACACCCCGACCGATTGGGTGGATGCTAGCGGCGTGGCCTACGAGGTAAGGGCGGTCACGACAGTAGCGGACTGCAAGCTGCCCAACGGGAACCTGGGGGGTGCCGTCGCGGGCAAACCCGTGATCATCAACGCTCTGGGTTGCGCTGGGGGGCCCACCGTGACTAATAACACCACCGTCAAACTGACGAGCGATGTTGTGATCTTCGCCCAGA
This sequence comes from Cryobacterium sp. CAN_C2, assembly GCF_015751745.1. Taxonomy (NCBI): domain Bacteria; kingdom Bacillati; phylum Actinomycetota; class Actinomycetes; order Micrococcales; family Microbacteriaceae; genus Cryobacterium; species Cryobacterium sp. CAN_C2. The sequence goes on along the minus strand of NZ_JADOUX010000004.1, from coordinate 152,273 downwards.
AGTTTGATTTCGCCGCGGCTAACAGCCTGACGTTCGCGTCGGCGACGACTGCCGCGCACCACCTGTATTTCGTCACCCCCGATTACATCGCGAGTGCAGTGCCAAACTGCCAAAGGTCTTTGACCCCCATCAACCAAGGAGATTTCGCGGTCAACAACAACTTCGTCATTGCAGATCCCATCGACGCGATGTTGTACACGCCCTGCGCGTTCGACGGCCGCAACGGGTTCACGTGGCGTGGCCAGATATATGCCGGTGAGTACAGTTCGGTCAAGAACAACCCGACCTTCACGTTCGTGCCGGTCGGTGTCGCCGGGGTGAGTTTTGATACCGGCGGCACAACTCTGGTCGTCATCCGGCCGCAGCCTGGTTCCTCGGTTTCCAGGCGAGATCTGGCCGGTTGATAGCGATGCCGGCAATTCTCATCGGGAGCTTTGGACTACTCATCGGTTCCTTTCTCAACGTGCTGATCTTCCGTGTACCCGCGGGGCGGTCGATCGTGTCGCCCCCGAGTACTTGCGGCCGATGCGGGCGGCGCATCCGCGCCTGGGACAACATCCCGGTGTTGTCGTGGTTGCTCTTGCGCGGACGGTGCCGCGACTGCCAGGTGAGGATCTCGGTTCGGTATCCGCTTGTTGAACTGGGTACGGCGATGTTCTTTGGTGTGGTCGCCTGGTGGGTGCTCGCGGCATGGGTCGCGACAGGCTCGACCACCGGGGTGGGTCCGACTGCCGCAGTGGCGGTGATGCTGGTGGCGTTTCTATACCTGGCCGCCGTGAGCGTCACGCTCGCGATGATCGATCTGGACACGCACACTCTCCCGAATCGCATTGTTCTTCCGGCCTACCCGGTCGCCGCCATTCTGTTGACGGCGGCGGCGCTCCTGACACGGGATCCGGGCCGGCTTCTGACGTCGCTCATCGGGGCTGGCGCGCTTTTTGCCTTTTATCTCCTGCTTGCGGTGGCGTACCCGGCAGGCATGGGGCTCGGTGACGTGAAGCTCTCCGGGGTGCTCGGCCTCTACCTGGGATGGCTCGGATGGGCACCCCTCGTCGTGGGCGCCTTCTCGGCGTTCCTGCTGGGCGGACTCTTCGCGCTCGCACTTCTGATCACTCGCAGAGCGACTCGCAAGAGCGGGATTCCTTTCGGGCCGTGGATGTTGGCCGGTGCATGGCTCGGCATCTTCTATGGTGAGCAGATAGCCATTGGCTATCTGTCGCTTGTCGGATTGGCATGATGGTACGGCCTGTGAAGGAGAAGCAATGACGACAAACGTCGTAGGAATCGATATCGGCACCGCCGGCCTGCGCGCCGTCGAGGTGAGCGATGCCGACAAGGCTCGTCCGACGCTCGTGCGCTATCACGAAGTTCGACTTCTCGACGGCGCCGTGAACCGGGGCGAGGTGGTTGAGCCCAACACGGTTGCGGCCGCGCTCAGGAGCCTGTGGTCCGTGGGAGGTTTCAAAAGCAAAAACGTCGTCCTCGGGATGGGTAACCACCGGGTTCTGGCACGAGATCTGACCGTTCCGAAGCTGTCTATAGCGCGCATCCGTGAATCCCTGCCGTTCCAGGTCCAGGACATGTTGTCGGTTCCAGTCGCGGACGCGCTCCTCGATTTCTACCCGATCTCCGAGAGCGAGGGACAGACCGGCCCCGAGATCAACGGCCTGTTGATCGCCGCGGTCAAAGACGCAGTGCTGAGCAACGTCAAAGCTGTGCAGCTGGCGGGGTTGACTCCGGTCGAGGTGGACCTCATCCCCTTCGCGCTGAGCCGGGTCATCAACCGAGGCGCGAAAGCAGATGGCGCAGTGGTGCAGATCGACGTTGGCGTCGCCACCACCACTGTCGCAGTGACGCTTGCGGGGGTCCCGCAGTTCCTACGTCTCATCCCGGCGGGCGGCGGGGATCTCACCCAGGCGCTCGTCCTGCGCCTGGGGATCACTGCCGATGATGCGGACGCGCTGAAACGTTCGTTGGGTCTGGGGGTTTCGACGGACCCGGAGTCCCAGGCCGCGGCGACCGTTATTTCGGAGGTCACAAATGAGCTGCTCAACAGCCTCCGGAATACCGTGAACTACTTCACGAACACCAGACCAAGTATTCTAGTGACCCGGATAGTGCTGACCGGCGGTGGCGCCCAGTTGGGCGGTTTCGCCGCAGCACTCGGCGAACTCACCAGGCTTCCGGTTTTCGCGGCGAACCTGTCCGCGGCGGTCACGCTTGGGCGCGGTGTTGACGCCGACGCCCTGGAGCAAACTCGAGGTGTATTCTCCGTTGCGCTGGGACTCGCATTGGGGAGTAGGGCATGAGCCGCTCATCCGTCGCCGAGGGTCTGGTTCTGGGGGCCGAACCGCGCGTCGATCTGTTGCCGCCCGAGGTCAAAGCCCGGAAGAAGACAAAAGCAACGAGGCAGCGCCTGATCGGCATCCTCGTCGGCGCTCTGGTGCTCGTCGCAGGTGGGATGGTCGCGGCCTCGTGGCAGGCGGAGCAGAGCCAAGCGCAGCTCGCTGCCGCTCAGGGTCGCGCCGCAGAGCTCCTTGCGAACCAGTCTAAGTTTTCTGAGGTGAACCAAGTGCAGGATGCGGTCGATACAACGATCGCGGCACGCCAGTTCGGGGCGGCCACCGAGGTTGATTGGAAGGCCTATCTCTCCTCGGTCCGAGCCGTGCTTCCTGCGGATGTGAGCATCGACACGGTGACAGTCGACTCCGCATCACCGCTAATCGGTTTCGGTCAGGCGACTGCCCCGCTCCAGGCCACGCGGGTAGCCACTCTCACTCTGGGACTGACCAGCCCGAGTCTGCCGTCGGTGCCACAGTGGCTCGAGGCGCTGGAGGGCTTGCCGGGCTTTGCGGACGCCAACCCAGGGTCGATAGTCCGGGCCGAAACGGGCGCTTACAAGGTGGACCTCACCCTGCACGTCAATGACGGTGCGTATTCGAATCGTTTCGCCGGCACAGAGGGAAAGTAGTTATGGACAGGAACAGACTTTGGGTTCTCGGCGCGCTTGTGCTGATCGGCGCGACGGCCGTTCTCGGTTGGGTGCTGGGCATCTCGCCGATGCTCAATGCAGCGAAGGCGGCAACAGCGGAGCGTGCGATCGTCGAAACCCAAAACGTCGCTTATGAGGCTCAAGTTGCCGCGCTGAAGAAACAATTCGACAGCATCGGAGATCTGAAGAGCGATCTGGCCGCGTTGCAGCTTGCAGTTCCGAGTGCGGCGGATATCCCCGCATTTGTGACCCAGCTCGATGCGATCAGCCAACAACACCAAGTGACGCTCACCGGCATCACGGTGAACGATGCCCAACCGTATGTGCCCGCGGTGGTTGCTGCCCCGGTTGTCACGGCCGCAGTCCCCGCGGAGGGGAGCACGCCTGTTCCAACCGCGGCACCGGTCGTGCCGACGGCAGCGGAAACCGCGGCAGCTCTCGCCCCGACGCCGAGCCCTCTCATCACGGCTGCAAACTTCGTCTCCGTTCCCATCTCGCTCACGGTTGACGGCAATTATGGGAATGTGCTCGATTTCCTTGAGGGGCTTCAAAAAGGCACCCGCCTAGTCATGGTCACAACGTTTTCCACGACGGGCGCAGTCGTTTCAACTGCTCCCGCCAACGCCGATGCAGGCAGCAGCGCCGCAGAAGTGACACCTGCTTCGTCCGACGCAGTCACCGCGACCATATCCGCCCTCATCTATGTACTGCTTCACGCCGACACCAACGCTGTCGGGGCGACGCCAGCGGCTTAGGCGCAACGCGCCGGGGAATCCGGGCATCGGGCCGACGCATTGCTAGAGTTGGCAGTCAGTCACGGCGAAGGCCACGAGGAGTTCAACATGAGCGACAACACGCCAATCGACGGCAAGAAGAATTCTGAAACGGATGCTTCCACAGTGCCCGATCTGACCAACACAGGGCAGGGTTCCACCGAACAGACCGGTGCCCCCGAACACGCTGCACCGGAGTCTGCCACGGCGAAGACGGCGCCGGAACCCGCGCGGGAGCCCCTCGTCATTGACTATGACGCCATCAACGAGAACCTGAGCGCCGCCGAGCGTTCAGACCGGGCCGAGGGCACCGAACCGGCCACGACCACCGGCTCGCACGCGGCCCTGCCGTCTGAGCGGCTCGCCGAACCGGCACCGGTGTATGCACCCGAGCCGAACCTCGCCGACGACTACGCAGCGACCGATGGCGACTCGCGCAATGTCGGCCAGAGCCCTGCGGTTGCAACTGCCGCTGAGGCCGATACTGCCGCGGTGGCGCCGGTTCCGATCACCCCGGTCGGCCACGCCCCATCGGACACCGCACCGGCCCAGCAGCAGCCGCCCATATACGTGCAGGCGCCCACCAAGCCGAAAAACCGCAGCAACCGGGGCGGCGGCATTCTGATCGCCCTGCTCGCCACGGCGGTCTTCGCGGCGCTCTACGCCGTCGCGGCGTTCATCATCATCGGTGTGACGAGTACGACCGTCGCCGTGACCATGAGCGGGTTCACCGCCTTCGCTGCGCTGCCGGTGTTCTACATTCCCATTATCTTCTTCTTCCTCGCCTACAGCGCGCTGATCGCCCTGGTCAATCGGGGCGGCTGGTGGGCCTACGTGCTCTTTGGATTCCTCGTCGCCGCCGTGGTCTATTTCTCCTACATCGGCGGGGCGTTGCTCGGCCTCGTGATAGACGGCCGAGCCGACGGACTCAGCCCGGACGAACTCAGCCGCATCGTGGGCAGCCTATTGCTGAACCCCGGTGCCATTACCGCCGCGCTCATCGCCCGCGAGGTGCCGATCTGGGCCGGAGCCTGGATCGCCCGCCGCGGACGTCGCGTTACAGCCAAGAACCTCGAGGCGCGCACCGAGTACGAGCGTCAGCTCGCCGGCGGCCCGCACGTCACGCGCCCATAACGCGCGGTTCGCGCTGACGAGGCCCCGATTGCCGCACGGCGGCCGGGGCCTCTCGTTGCGCCAACGGGCCTACGCTGGAGCCATGCGGGAATACCGAAAGTACGCGATCACCATAGCGGCCTTTTCGGTCGCGCTCTATGTGGCCTTCATCGTGGCGGCGTTCGGGGTGCTCAGCCTGCTGCTCAATCGCGACGTCATCAACGAAACGGATGCCGGCGCCCTCCTCGGCCCCATCATGGTCACCACCGCGGTGCTCGCGTTGGTCTGGGTCATTCTGAGTGCAGTCCTGCGCTCGCCCGAACGCCTCACGCAGGTTCCGCCTTTGCCGATCTTCATCGCCGGCGTCGCCGCCTACCTCGGCTATTGCCTATCCGGGGGAGTCGTGTACAGCCTCGGCGCCGGCGAACTCTTTCGCTCGGTCATTTTCATCGGAGGCGAAATGACGAGCCCGTTCGCGATCGCCGTGGCTGTCAGTGGCTGGCTCATCGCCTTTTTGTTTTTCGTGGTGCTCCTGGCCAAACCCGCGGGTTCCGGTGCGCCCGAGTGGCCATGGGAGAAGAACGACGATAACTAGCCCAGGGCGAATGCAACACTGGCATCTCGCGCGCGACGCCGGACGAGTACCCTTATGCAGTATGGATAGGTCCATCGAGTCGCGCGTCAACCACGAGGTTGAGAACTGGCTGCGTTGGATCACCCGCTGGCGCCCCGCCACGCACCGCGGGCGAGCCCGCCTCTGCCGACAGTGCTTTGGCTCACCGATGATCGCCGCCGCCGGACTCGCCGTCGACGTGCCCCACGTCGTGCAGCATGCCCTGTCGATGCGCATGAAGATTGTGATCGACGCATCCGTTGACGAATACACCGAGCGCAACCTGCCGCTGCTCGCGCACGAGCTGAACCTGAGCGAGCGCCGCGAGTCCGCCCAGGCCTACCGACCTGCGGAGGGGCTCGACCCGGAGTTTCGCGGTCTCGACCTCGACCCGCAACCGGCAGCGGATGCCCCCTATCTCTTCACTTTCAGCGAGCTCGCCGACCAGCAGCCTTCCGAACTCGCGCAACCCCAGACCGCCGCTCCCGAGCACGAGCACGACGCCCCGGCACCCTCCGATCCGCTCCCGCCGCTCAGCTCGGCAGAGAAGACGGCGCTCACCGCCGAGTTACGCCTCGCCGACGAGTTTGCGACCCAGGTCGGCCGCCGAGTCTGCGCTCAACTCGCCCAGCAGCGGACCCGCCTGCTATCTGCGATCGCCCAGTTCGTCGAGCCCCAGGTGCAGGCCCTGCTCGCCGACCTCGAAAGCACCCTCGACTCCCCGCTCTGGCCGCGAAATCCCTAGCCGAGCCGCTACATCCGCTCTCATACGGACCGAGCCCAGAACGTGAAGCGGAACGTAAGATCGTGCGCGAAACGGCACGGACAGCCCGGCAAAACGGCGGGCACGACGTGGGGCGTGACCCATTTGACCATGCAGGCTCCACCGGGCTAGAATTATGGGGTGTGCGCTTTGTCGCACGCCTGAATTATGCCCTCCGTCAACTGAGCCTTCGGGCTTCGAACAGAGGTAGCACCAGGCAGCGGCTTTCACACGACCCCGGGTTTGTTCTCCGAGCAGCCCCCACGGCATACCCACCCAAACCCATGCGAGTAATTGCGTGAGCGCGGCGGGTCCAGATGAACTCGGTCGAAAGATCGAATGCTAACCATCACAAAGCTGTCACCGTGCAGCAATAACAAGGAGTAATTAGTGCCCACCATTCAGCAGTTGGTCAGGAAGGGCCGTAGCCCCAAGGTCACCAAGACCAAGGCTCCCGCCCTAAAGTCCAACCCGCAGCAGCGCGGCGTTTGCACCCGCGTGTACACGACCACGCCGAAGAAGCCGAACTCGGCTCTGCGCAAGGTCGCTCGCGTCAAGCTTTCCAACGGCACCGAGGTCACCGCCTACATTCCCGGCGAGGGCCACAACCTGCAGGAGCACTCGATGGTGCTCGTGCGCGGAGGCCGCGTCAAGGACCTCCCCGGTGTGCGTTACAAAATCATTCGCGGCGCACTGGACACCCAGGCCGTCAAGAACCGCAAGCAGGCACGTAGCCGCTACGGCGCAAAGATGGAGAAGAAGTAATGCCCCGTAAAGGACCCGCTCCCAAGCGCCCTGTCATTGCCGACCCGGTTTACGGTGCACCCATCGTCAGCCAGCTCGTCAACAAGATTCTTCTCGATGGCAAAAAGGGCCTCGCCGAGCGCATTGTTTACGATGCCCTCGCCGGTGTTTCCGCCAAGAACGAGCTGGATGCCGTTGTCACGCTGAAGAAGGCCCTCGACAACGTGCGCCCGACCCTCGAGGTGCGTTCGCGCCGCGTCGGTGGTTCGACGTACCAGGTTCCGGTTGAGGTCAAGCCGCACCGCGCCAACACCCTGGCCCTGCGCTGGTTGACCAGCTACGCCAAGGCGCGTCGCGAGAAGACCATGACTGAGCGCCTCACCAACGAGATCCTCGACGCGAGCAACGGCCTCGGTGCCGCTGTCAAGCGTCGTGAAGACACTCACAAGATGGCTGAAGCGAACAAGGCCTTCGCTCACTACCGCTGGTAGTTAGATCCATCGAGCATTCCTGATCAGCAGGTCAGGCGCGTACCGGCTTTCGTTGGCACGCGCCTGCCCCACAGCCGAAAAGCGGATGTTTACGGCCCTGTTCCGCATTCCCACCCCTACCCTTCCGGAGGACCCCCGTGGCACTTGACGTGCTCACCGACCTGAGTAAGGTCCGCAACATCGGCATCATGGCTCACATTGATGCTGGCAAGACCACCACGACTGAGCGCATCCTGTTCTACACGGGTGTCAACCACAAGATCGGCGAGACCCACGACGGCGCCTCGACGATGGACTGGATGGCGCAGGAGCAGGAACGTGGCATCACGATCACCTCCGCTGCGACGACCTGTTTCTGGGGCAACAACCAGATCAACATCATCGACACCCCCGGACACGTGGACTTCACCGTGGAGGTGGAGCGTTCGCTCCGCGTCCTCGACGGTGCCGTTGCCGTGTTCGACGGCAAGGAGGGCGTTGAGCCCCAGTCCGAAACCGTGTGGCGTCAGGCCGACAAGTACGACGTGCCCCGCATTTGCTTCGTCAACAAGATGGACAAGCTCGGCGCCGACTTCTACTTCACGGTCGACACCATCATCAAGCGCCTCGGCGCCAAGCCGCTGGTCATCCAGCTGCCGATCGGTGCAGAGTCTGAGTTCGAGGGTGTTGTTGACCTCGTTCAGATGCGCGCACTTACCTGGCGTGGCGACTCCAAGGGTGACGTGGAGATGGGTTCGAAGTACGCCATCGAAGAGATCCCCGCTGACCTCGTCGAGAAGGCTGCCGAGTACCGCAAGCTTCTGCTCGAGACCGTCGCCGAAACCGACGACGACCTCATGGAGCGTTACTTCGCCGGCGAAGAGCTGACGATTGCCGAGATCAAGGGCGCCATCCGCAAGCTCACCATCAACAGTGAGATCTACCCGGTTCTGTGCGGCTCTGCGTTCAAGAACCGCGGCGTTCAGCCGATGCTCGACGCTGTCATCGATTACCTTCCGACGCCGCTGGACGTGCCTGCCATTGAGGCACACGACCCGCGCGACGAAGAAAAGGTCATCATGCGTCACCCCGACGCCGAGGAGCCGTTCACGGCTCTCGCGTTCAAGGTTGCGGTGCACCCGTTCTTCGGTCGCCTCACCTACGTGCGCGTGTACTCGGGCCGTCTCGATTCCGGAGCCCAGGTCATCAACTCGACCAAGGGCAAGAAGGAGCGCATCGGCAAGATCTTCCAGATGCACGCCAACAAGGAGAACCCGGTGGCCTTCGTGACCGCCGGTCACATCTACGCGGTCATCGGCCTCAAGGACACCACCACGGGCGACACGCTGTCCGACCCGAGCAACCAGGTCGTACTGGAGTCCATGACGTTCCCTGACCCGGTCATCGAGGTCGCTATCGAGCCGAAGACCAAGCAGGACCAGGAAAAGCTGGGCCTTGCTATTCAGAAGCTCGCTGAAGAAGACCCCACCTTCCGTACCGAACAGAACCAGGAGACTGGCCAGACGGTAATCAAGGGAATGGGTGAACTCCACCTGGACATCCTCGTCGACCGCATGAAGCGTGAATTCAACGTTGAGGCGAACGTCGGCAAGCCCCAGGTGGCGTACCGCGAGACGATTCGTAAGTCCGTCGAGCGTCACGACTACACACACAAGAAGCAGACCGGTGGATCCGGCCAGTTCGCGAAGATTCAGATCGCGATCGAGCCGATGGAGATCACTCCTGAAAAGTCGTACGAGTTTCTCAACAAGGTCACTGGTGGCCGTATCCCGCGTGAATACATCCCCTCGGTGGATGCTGGAATTCAGGATGCGCTCCGCGTCGGCATCCTGGCCGGCTACCCGATGGTGGGCGTTCGAGCCAGCCTGCTTGACGGCGCTGCGCACGACGTTGACTCCTCGGAGATGGCCTTCAAGATTGCCGGCTCGATGGGCTTCAAAGAAGCCGTTCGTAAGGCGAACCCCGTTCTGCTCGAACCGCTGATGGCGGTCGAAGTTCGTACCCCTGAGGAATACATGGGTGACGTAATCGGAGACCTCAACTCGCGTCGTGGGCAGATCCAGACCATGGAGGATGCGCAGGGCGTGAAGGTAATTCGCGCCCACGTTCCACTGTCGGAGATGTTCGGATACATCGGTGACCTGCGGTCGAAGACCTCGGGCCGTGCGGTGTACTCGATGACGTTCGAGAGCTATGCGGAGGTCCCGAAGGCAGTCGCCGACGAGATCATCAACAAAAACAAGGGCGAATAGCCCCTAAGGTGGCCTTCGGGCCAAATCGCTTCGGCCACCTGGCCCGAGTAACATAAGTAGACACATCCAGCGCATACCGGCCGCTCATAACGGCGGCCGTGAATTTGCACGCGAGTCCTGAGGAGGACCCACAGTGGCCAAGGCCAAGTTCGAGCGGACAAAGCCGCACGTAAACATCGGAACGATCGGTCACGTTGACCACGGAAAGACCACGCTGACTGCAGCGATCTCCAAGGTTCTTGCCGATAAGTTCCCGTCCAAGATCAACGTCAAGCGCGACTTCGCGTCGATTGACTCGGCTCCGGAAGAACGCCAGCGCGGCATCACGATCAACATTTCGCATGTTGAGTACGAGACCGACAAGCGTCACTACGCGCACGTCGATGCTCCGGGCCACGCTGACTACATCAAGAACATGATCACCGGTGCTGCTCAGATGGACGGCGCAATCCTCGTGGTTGCCGCTACTGACGGCCCGATGGCTCAGACCCGTGAGCACGTTCTTCTCGCCAAGCAGGTCGGCGTTCCGACCCTGCTCGTCGCGCTGAACAAGGCCGACATGGTTGATGACGAAGAGATCATGGAGCTCGTTGAGCTCGAAGTTCGCGAGTTGCTGTCCAGCCAGGGCTTCGATGGCGACAACGCCCCCGTCATTCCGGTTTCCGCACTCAAGGCGCTCGAGGGCGACGAGAAGTGGACCGCCAACATCCTGACTCTCATGCAGGCCGTTGACGACTTCATTCCCGACCCGGTCCGCGACAAGGACAAGCCGTTCTTGATGCCGATCGAGGACGTCTTCACGATCACCGGTCGTGGCACCGTTGTTACGGGCCGCGCCGAGCGTGGAACCCTCAAGATCAACTCCGAGATCGAGATCGTCGGCATCCGCCCGACGCAGAAGACCACGGTTACCGGTATTGAGATGTTCCACAAGCAGCTCGACGAGGCTTGGGCCGGCGAGAACTGTGGACTTCTTCTTCGTGGCACCAAGCGCGAAGACGTTGAGCGCGGCCAGGTCGTCGTCAAGCCGGGTTCGGTCACGCCGCACACCGACTTCGAGGGCACCGCGTACATCCTCAGCAAGAACGAGGGCGGCCGTCACAACCCGTTCTACGCGAACTACCGCCCGCAGTTCTATTTCCGCACCACGGACGTCACCGGCGTCATCACGCTGCCCGAGGGCACCGAGATGGTCATGCCTGGCGACACCACCGACCTGACCGTCGCGCTGATTCAGCCGATCGCCATGGAAGAGGGCCTCGGCTTCGCTATCCGTGAAGGTGGCCGTACCGTCGGCGCCGGCACGGTGACCAAGATCATCAAGTAGCCTTCTTCTACTTCGATCTTTGAAAGAAGGGTCGGGCCTGTGGGCCCGGCCCTTTTTCTGTGCCCAGCGCCAGTTCTGTCTGTCCCGCGCCGGTTTGGCCTCTCGCTCTATTTCAAGCGGATATCGGTGCGCGCCGACCCGGGGCAGGATTCGCAATATCCGGTTATGGTCTGCGCATGCAGATATCGAAACTGGAAATGCGCATCCTGATCGTGCTTGCGGTCGTTGTGGTCGGCATCCTCGCCGGGGTGATCCTGCCACGCCTGGTTGGGCCCGCTCCCGCTGCTCACACCACAGCCACCCGGGTGACGCCGACCCCGACTCCGACCGCAATTGCGACACCAACGCCCGCAGCGGCTACCGAGGCGCAGATTCTTGACAACATCGTCGGCAGCACGGTGAGCGTCTACAGCGTGCTGGTCTGCGACAGCCTGAAGAAATACGCCAGCCTGTCGATTTCGGAGATCATCACCAAGGTGCTCGCCGAATATCCCACGACCGGGCTGTCCGAGCAATCGCGCCTGGTCATGGCCCAACGCGTGTTGACCGAATCCACCGCCAAAAGCTGCCCCGACCAGAGCTCCCGAGTGGCCGCCGGCATCACCCAGGGCTAGACGCGGCGAGACCGGGGGAGCCGTTGAAGCTGACTCCTACGGCCGGCCCGCAGCATCCGCTTTCTGGGCACTGTGGCTGAATGTCCCAGCCCGGTTCCAAGTCCAGTTTCGACGCCATGCCCGGCTCTGGCTCTGGCTCTGGTCTTGACCCCGGCGACGCACTCATTCTCTCGTCCGACCTCACCGCTGCGCTCGGCGAAGACTTTCGACTGCGACGCGAATCGACTCGCGGTCGACTGCTGCGGGTGAGCCACGGACTCTACTATCCCAGCGCCCGTTGGAACCTGCCGCGCGAAGACCAGCGATACCCGGTCCGGGTGCGCGGCGCCGCCCGCACCCGCCGCCCGCACCCGCCGCCCGCGACCTGAAATCCGCCGTGGCGCTGGTAACACTCGACGGATGCTGCCCTTTCGCGGCTCGCGTCGCGCGGGACCTGCGCCGCTACGCCCCAGTTGCGCCTCCCGCGCATTGGCGCAACCCCCGCGTAGCGTGAAACGGATGCGGGCAGGGGCCCGCTGGCATCACCCAGGGTTGGCCCCGGGGACGCCCCGTCGCTGGCCGCTGTGGCCAGCCGGCCGCAGGCATCCGTCGAACAAGGCACCGACACGCCGCACGCGACACGCCCGGGTTGCACGAAGTGGCAACTGTGTGGCAGACTCTTCTAGTTCAACACTTTCGGTGTGCGTCACGCGCATGCTCGGAATCACTGCCAGGCAGTGCATAGTCGCGTCTAACGCTTCGGAAGAAGCCGGATTGCAGGCTAGGCCGCAGGGAGCAGAGCGCAGCGTAAACCAACGATCTGGTCGGCGTGGGTAAAACCGTGTCGTCCCCCAGGTTCTGCTCTGGGAGTCGACGTTGACGATGAGCGTCGTTTATTCGTCGTGAATCGAAATTGACATATGAACAGTGGTGCGACAGCAGCAGTGCTACTACGGCGTCCAATGCAACCTCGGCAATTCGTGCCGTTGTCTGTACGACGCCTCGACAGAGAGAGAGTTCGACATGGCGGGACAGAAGATCCGCATTCGACTTAAGTCGTATGACCACGAGGTCATCGACATTTCGGCGCGCAAGATCGTCGACACAGTGACCCGTGCGGGCGCTACGGTCGTCGGCCCGGTGCCGCTTCCGACCGAGAAGAACGTGGTGTGTGTCATCCGTTCTCCTCACAAGTACAAGGACAGCCGGGAGCACTTTGAAATGCGCACCCACAAGCGTCTGATCGACATCATTGACCCGACCCCGAAGGCAGTTGACTCGCTCATGCGCCTCGACCTTCCGGCCGACGTCAACATCGAGATCAAGCTCTAGGGCCCGCGATGTCTTACTCCGATACCAAGACCACCAAGGGTCTCCTCGGCAAGAAGCTCGGCATGACCCAGGTGTGGGACGTGAACAACAAGCTTGTTCCCGTTACCGTCATCGAGATCGCGCCGAACGTTGTCACGCAGATTCGTACCAAGGCCGTCGACGGCTACAACGGCGTTCAGATCGCCGCTGGCCCCATCGACCCACGCAAGGTTAGCAAGCCCCTTGCCGGTCACTTCGACAAGGCCGGCGTCACGCCGCGTCGCCACATCACCGAGCTCCGCACCGCGGACGCCGCTGACTACAACCTGGGCCAGGAGCTCACCGTTGACGGTGTCTTCGCTGCCGGCACCAAGGTCGATGTCATGGGCACCAGCAAGGGTAAGGGTTTCGCCGGTGTTATGAAGCGTCACAACTTCAAGGGTGTCTCCTCCTCTCACGGTTCGCACCGTAACCACCGCAAGCCCGGTTCCATCGGTGCTTCCTCGACCCCGAGCCGTGTCTTCAAGGGCATGCGCATGGCCGGTCGTATGGGTGGCGAGCGCGTAACCGTGCTGAACCTCAAGGTGCACGCTATTGACGCCGACAAGGGCCTCATGCTCGTCAAGGGTGCCGTTCCCGGTGCTCGTGGCCGCCTCGTATTCGTTCGCAACGCAGTGAAGGGAGCCTAGTCACTATGGCTACAGCACTCGACATCATTGACGCCAAGGGCAAGAAGGCAGGCTCTGCCGAGCTTCCCGACGAGCTCTTCGACGTTCCCGCCAATATTCCTCTCATCCACCAGGTCGTCGTCGCGCAGCTTGCTGCCGCACGCCAGGGAACGAGCAAGGTCAAGCGCCGTGGAGAAGTTTCCGGTGCCGGCCGCAAGCCGTTCAAGCAGAAAGGAACTGGTCGCGCTCGTCAGGGCTCGATCCGCGCTCCTCAGATGACCGGTGGTGGAATCGTCCACGGACCGACCCCGCGCAGCTACGACCAGCGCACCCCGAAAAAGATGATCGCTGCAGCCCTCAAGGGTGCACTGAGCGACCGCGCCCGCGGTGGCCGCCTGCACATCGTCGAGGCACTGTTCACGGCTGAGACGCCCAACACCAAGGTTGCCCTGGAGCTGCTCACGCAGATCGCCACGAGCAAGCACGTGCTGGTTGTTCTCGAGCGGACCGACGAGACCACGTTGCGCAGCATTCGCAACATCCCGACGGTACACATCCTCTCGTGGGATCAGCTCAACGCCTACGACGTGCTCGTCAGCGATGACATTGTCTTCACCACCGGCGCGTTCAACGCGTTCGTGGAGAGCAAGACCAAGAAGGAAGAGGTGGCCGCATAATGACTATCGCGACCAACAAGGACCCCCGCGACATCATCATCTCTCCGGTTGTCTCTGAAAAGAGCTACGGGCTGATTGACGAGGGTAAGTACACCTTCATCGTGGACCCCCGCTCGAACAAGACGGAGATCAAGCTCGCGATCGAAAAGATCTTCAAGGTACAGGTCGCTTCGATCAACACCCTGAACCGCGTGGGCAAGACTCGCCGCACCAAGTTCGGCATGGGCAAGCGCAAGGACACCAAGCGTGCCATTGTCACGCTCAAGTCTGGCTCCATCGACATCTTCACGGCCGTCGGCTAAGCGACAGGCAGAGGGATAACTAATGGCTATTCGTAAGTACAAGCCCACGACCCCGGGTCGACGCGGTTCATCCGTTGCCGACTTCGCGGAAATCACGCGTTCCACCCCGGAGAAGTCGCTTCTGCGTCCGCTCCACAAGACCGGTGGACGTAACAACCAGGGCCGCATCACGACCCGTCACATCGGTGGTGGCCACAAGCGCCAGTACCGTGTGATCGACTTCAAGCGCAACGACAAGGACGGCGTCAACGCCCGCGTCGCTGAAATTGAATACGACCCGAACCGCACGGCGCGCATCGCACTCCTGCACTTCATTGACGGCACGAAGCGTTACATCATCGCGCCGAACAAGCTGGCACAGGGCGACGTCATCGAGTCGGGCGCCGGGGCTGACATCAAGCCCGGCAACAACCTGCCGTTGAAGAACATCCCCACCGGTACCATCATTCACGCGATTGAGCTGCGTCCGGGTGGTGGCGCCAAGATGGCCCGCTCCGCCGGTTCGTCGGTTCGTCTCGTCGCGAAGGAGGGCGTCTACGCCCAGCTTCGTCTGCCGTCCGGTGAAATCCGCAACGTGGATGCTCGCTGCCGCGCGACGATCGGCGAGGTCGGC
The DNA here is from genome assembly GCF_015751745.1 of Cryobacterium sp. CAN_C2. NCBI lineage: Bacteria > Bacillati > Actinomycetota > Actinomycetes > Micrococcales > Microbacteriaceae > Cryobacterium > Cryobacterium sp. CAN_C2. The sequence goes on along the minus strand of NZ_JADOUX010000004.1, from coordinate 137,041 downwards.
AACGCCGAGCAGTCGAACATCAACTGGGGCAAGGCCGGACGTATGCGCTGGAAAGGCGTTCGCCCGACCGTTCGTGGTGTCGCCATGAACCCGGTCGATCACCCGCACGGTGGTGGTGAGGGTAAGACGTCCGGTGGACGTCACCCCGTCAGCCCCTGGGGCCAGAAGGAAGGGCGCACCCGCCACCCGAATAAGGAAAGCGACAAGCTCATTGTTCGTCGCCGCACCGTCGGCAAGAAGCGTAAGTAGGAGTAGACGATGCCAAGAAGTCTTAAGAAAGGCCCTTTCGTTGACGACCACCTGCTTCGCAAGGTGTTCACGGCGAACGAAGCCAAGAGCAAGAACGTAATCAAGACCTGGTCGCGCCGCTCGATGATCATCCCCGACATGCTCGGACACACCATCGCAGTGCACGACGGACGCAAGCACATCCCGGTGTTCGTCACCGAGAGCATGGTCGGGCACAAGCTCGGCGAGTTTGCGCCCACCCGAACCTTCCGTGGACACGTGAAGGACGACAAGAAGGGCCGTCGCCGCTAGCGCGGGGACGTGAAGGAGGAGAAGAAATGGTGGAGTCGATCGCACGCGTGCGTCACATCCGCGTTACCCCCCAGAAGGCTCGTCGCGTTGTCAACATGATCCGCGGCAAGCAGGCGCACGAAGCGCTGGGAATTCTGAAGTTCGCACCCCAGGGCGCGAGCGATCCGGTATACAAGTTGGTGGCCTCGGCCATCGCGAACGCCCGGGTCAAGGCAGATGCAGCCAACACGTATCTGGACGAGCAGGACCTGTTCATCAGCCGGGCATTCGTTGACGAGGGCACGACCCTCAAGCGTTTCCAGGCTCGTGCCCAGGGTCGCGCATTCGAAATCAAGAAGCGCACCAGCCACATCACGGTTGTGCTCACCACTCCTGAGGAGGGTACGAAGTAATGGGTCAGAAAGTAAATCCCTATGGCTTCCGTCTGGGAATCACCACCGATCACGTATCGCGTTGGTTCTCGGACTCGACCAAGCCGGGTCAGCGTTACGCTGACTTTGTTGCAGAAGACGTCAAGATCCGTCGCCTGCTGAGCACCAGCCTTGACCGTGCCGGCGTCAGCCGCATCGAGATCGAGCGCACTCGTGACCGTGTTCGCGTCGACATTCACACCGCCCGTCCGGGCATTGTGATTGGTCGCCGCGGCGCGGAGGCCGAGCGCATCCGCTCTGACCTTGAGAAGCTCACCGCCAAGCAGATTCAGCTGAACATCCTCGAGGTCAAGAACCCCGAGCAGGATGCCCAGCTGGTCGCGCAGGGTATTGCTGAGCAGCTCTCTGCACGCGTGGCGTTCCGCCGTGCGATGCGTAAGGGCCTGCAGGGTGCACAGCGCGCCGGCGCCAAGGGTGTGCGCATCCAGGTGTCCGGTCGTCTGGGTGGCGCCGAGATGAGCCGCAGCGAGTTCTACCGCGAAGGCCGTGTGCCGTTGCACACGCTGCGCGCGAACATCGACTACGGCTTCTACGAAGCCAAGACCACCTTCGGCCGCATCGGCGTGAAGGTCTGGATCTACAAGGGCGACATCACCAACAAGGAACTCGCTCGCGAGCAGGCCAACGCTAAGTCGTCCCGCCCCGAGCGTCGTGACGATCGACCGCGCCGTGCACCTCGTGCAGATGCTCCGGCAGCGGCACCGGTCGCAGCAGGAGTTGAGGCTAAATAATGTTGATTCCACGTAGAGTCAAGCACCGCAAGCAGCACCACCCGGGTCGCACCGGCCACGCTACCGGTGGCACCACGGTGTCCTTCGGTGAGTACGGCATTCAGGCGCTGACCCCCGCATATGTGACCAACCGTCAGATCGAGTCCGCTCGTATCGCCATGACGCGTCACATCAAGCGTGGCGGGAAGGTGTGGATTAACATCTACCCCGACCGTCCGCTGACCAAGAAGCCGGCCGAAACCCGCATGGGTTCCGGTAAGGGTTCGGTCGAGTGGTGGGTGGCCAACGTCAAGCCGGGCCGCGTTCTGTTCGAGCTCAGCGGTGTCACTGACGCTGTTGCGAAAGAGGCGCTGACCCGCGCAATTCACAAGCTGCCCCTCAAGGCACGCATCATCAAGCGCGAGGAGGGCGACGCATAATGGCGATCGGAACCAAGGAGCTCGCCCCAGTCGAGCTCGATACTTTTGACAATGAGAAGCTGTTCGACGAGCTGAAGAAGGCCAAGGAAGAGCTGTTCAACCTTCGCTTCCAGTCGGCCACCGGTCAGCTCGAGAGCCATGGCCGCCTCCGCGCGGTCAAGCGCGACATCGCTCGCATCTACACGGTTCTCCGTGAGCGCGAGCTGGGCATTCGTGCCACACCGGTCGCAGCCCCGGCTCCGGCCAAGGCTGAAAAGGCTGAAAAAAAGACCAAGAAGGCCAAGGCCAAAGCGGAGTCCACGGACGACGCTGCAGCTGAGACCGTCGAGACGAAGGAGGCCTAGTCATGGCGAAGACTGACGAAACGGTCGTCGCAGGCGAAGCCACCGAGCTCGTACGCGGCTACCGCAAGACGCTGCGTGGTTACGTGACCAGCGACAAGATGAACAAAACCATCATTGTCGTGGTCGAAGACCGCGTGAAGCACCCGTTGTACGGCAAGGTCATCCGCCGTACATCCAAGCTGAAGGCGCACGACGAGGCGAACGCCGCCGGCATCGGCGACCTGGTCCTGATCAGTGAGACCCGTCCGCTCAGCGCTTCCAAGCGCTGGCGCCTGGTCGAGATTCTTGAGAAGGCCAAGTAAGCCTCGCGCTTACTTGACGTAAAGGAGTTATAAAGTGCTTCAGCAAGAATCACGAGTCAAGGTTGCCGACAACACCGGTGCCAAGGAACTCTTGACCATCCGCGTTCTCGGTGGCTCCGGCCGTCGTTACGCAGGTCTGGGCGACGTCATCGTTGCCACGGTCAAGGATGCAATCCCGGGCGGCAACGTCAAGAAGGGTGACATCGTCAAAGCTGTCATCGTTCGCACCAAGAAGGAGACCCGTCGTGCAGACGGCTCCTACATCAAGTTCGATGAGAACGCTGCAGTGATCTTGAAGGCAGACGGTGACCCCCGCGGCACCCGAATCTTCGGACCGGTCGGTCGCGAACTTCGCGACAAGAAGTTCATGAAGATCATCTCGCTGGCACCGGAGGTTATTTAATCATGGCCAGAATCAAAAAGGGTGACCTCGTTCAGGTCATCAGCGGCCGCAGCCAGGCTCGCGGCGGAGACCGTGGCAAGCAGGGCAAGATCATCTCTGTGGACGCCGCGAAGAACCGCGTGCTCGTTGAGGGCATCAACTTCGTGACCAAGCATGTTCGCGTCGGCCAGACCCAGCGCGGCACCAAGACGGGCGGCATCGAGACGTTCGAAGCCCCCATCCATGTGTCCAACGTTGCAATCGTCGACCCGGAGTCCAAGAAGCCGACCCGCGTCGGCTTCCGCCAGGAAGAGGTAACGAAAGACGGCGTCACCAAGACGGTTCGCATTCGTTACGCCAAGAAGTCAGGGAAGGACCTCTAATGACTGACACCGTTACGGGCGAATCGCCCGTCAAGGCCCTGCCGCGCCTGAAGCAGAAGTACCGCGATGAGATCAGTGCCAAGCTCTCCAAGGAACTCGGCTTCACCAACGTGCACCGCATCCCCACCCTGACGAAGATTGTCGTCAATATGGGTGTCGGAGAAGCAGCACGCGACGGCAAGGTGATGGACGGTGCGGTTTCTGACCTCACCAAGATCACCGGCCAGAAGCCGCAGGTCACCAAGGCCCGCAAGTCCATCGCGCAGTTCAAACTGCGTGAGGGACAGCCCATCGGCGCCCACGTCACTCTTCGTGGCGACCGCATGTGGGAGTTCCTGGACCGGCTGCTCAGCCTGGCTCTTCCTCGTATCCGTGACTTCCGCGGCCTCTCGGACAAGCAGTTCGACGGTGCGGGCAACTACACCTTCGGTCTCACCGAGCAGGTCATGTTCCACGAGATCGACCAGGACCGCATTGACCGCGTTCGCGGTATGGACATCACGGTTGTTACGACCGCGAAGTCCAACGACGAGGGTCGCGCGCTGCTCAAGGCGCTCGGCTTTCCGTTCAAGTCGGACGACGCCAAGTAGCAGTTCCTCACCACGAAGGAACACTTTCAACTAGAGTGGGAGGCTTGCGCTCTGCAGGCTCCCACTCCGGCTGGCCCCGACCTTCGGGCGCACACAGATTTTCACCCCGGAAGCCAATCAACCGATTGGTCTCCTCACCACCACAGGTCGTCATTCGCGTAACGAATGGGCGAAACCAGGCGAGAAAGGCACCACAAAATGACAATGACAGATCCGGTCGCAGACATGCTGACCAGACTGCGCAACGCGAACTCGGCGTACCACGACACAGTGTCGATGCCGCATAGCAAATTGAAAGCGCACATCGCTGACATCCTCAAGGCTCAGGGTTACATCTCTGCCTGGACCGTCAAAGATGCAACAGTGGGCAAGACACTCACTCTGGATCTCAAGTTCGGTCCGAACCGCGAGCGTTCCATCGTCGGCATCAAGCGGGTTTCCAAGCCCGGCCTCCGCGTGTACGCGAAGTCCACGGAGATCCCCACGGTTCTCGGCGGCCTCGGCGTTGCCATCCTGTCCACCTCCAGCGGTCTGCTCACCGACCGCCAGGCTGAGAAGAAGGGCGTAGGCGGAGAAGTTCTCGCCTACGTGTGGTAACTGAGAATGTCACGTATTGGAAGACTCCCCATCCCGATCCCCGCTGGGGTCACGGTTGTGGCTGACGGCCAGGCCGTCTCCGTCAAGGGCCCGAAGGGCGAGCTCGCACTCGTCGTTTCCAACCCCATCGCGGTCTCGATCGAGGACGGTCACGTTCTCGTCACCCGTCCGAACGACGAGCGCCAGTCGCGTTCGCTGCACGGTCTGACCCGCACCCTGATCAACAACCAGATCATCGGCGTAACCGTTGGTTACTCCAAGGGTCTCGAAATTGTCGGTACCGGTTACCGCGCGGCGCAGAAGGGCACCTCAGTTGAGTTCGCCCTCGGCTTCTCGCACCCGGTTGTCGTCGAGCCGCCCGTTGGCATCGTTTTGACCGTTGAGAGCGTCAACAAGCTCACGGTCAGCGGAATCGACAAGCAGGCCGTCGGCGAGGTTGCCGCCAACATCCGTAAGATTCGCAAGCCAGAGCCCTACAAGGGCAAGGGTGTGCGTTACGCCGGCGAGATTGTTCGCCGCAAGGCCGGAAAGAGCGGTAAGTAACCATGGGACTCGGAACTAGAGGCAAGAGCAAGGCCGCAGCCCGCGGACGTCGACACACACGTCTTCGCAAGAAGATCGAGGGAACGGCGCTTCGCCCACGCCTCGTCGTCACGCGCTCAGCTCGCCACGTATTCGTGCAGGTCGTCGACGACAGCAAGGGTTTCACCCTTGCGTCGGCATCCACGCTCGAAACGGACTTGCGCACCTTCGATGGTGACAAGACCGCCAAGGCCCGCAAGGTCGGTGAGCTTGTTGCTGAGCGTGCGAAAGCTGCCGGCATCGAAGCCGTTGTATTTGACCGCGGTGGCAGTAAGTACGCAGGACGCGTCGCAGCCATCGCCGAGGGAGCTCGAGAGGGTGGATTGAACCTGTGAGCACTGAAAAGATCCAAACCACAGCACCTGTTGCTGCCGTTGCCGAGGCGCCGGTTGAAACCGCTGCCTCCACGACCCCACCGCAGAACGAGCCTCGCGAGGCTCGTCGTGGTGGCCGTGAGCGCAACCCGAACAAGGACCGCGGAAGCCGCGATGCCGACAAGAGCCAGTTTCTGGAGCGCGTCGTCACCATCAACCGCGTGTCGAAGGTCGTCAAGGGTGGTCGTCGCTTCAGCTTCACCGCTCTCGTCGTCGTCGGCGACGGTAACGGCCTGGTCGGCGTTGGATACGGTAAGGCCCGCGAGGTCCCGACCGCTATCTCCAAGGGCGTTGAAGAAGCGAAGAAGAATTTCTTCCGCGTTCCTCGCGTCGGCCTGACCATCCCGCACCCCGTGCAGGGTGAGGCCGCAGCCGGCGTCGTTCTGCTTCGTCCGGCAGCAGCAGGTACCGGCGTTATTGCCGGTGGCCCGGTGCGCGCCGTACTCGAATGCGCTGGCATCCACGACGTTCTGAGCAAGTCTCTCGGTTCGTCGAACACCATCAACATCGTGCACGCCACGGTCGAGGCGCTGCACCAGCTCGAAGAGCCGCGTGCGGTTGCGGCTCGCCGCGGCCTGGCCTATGAAGACGTGGCTCCGGCTCGTTTTCTGCGTGCCGACGCTGCTGCAGCTGCAGCAGCCGCAACCGCGAAGGCAGGTGCCTGATGGCCCAGCTGAAGATCACACAGATCAAGTCCAAAATTAGTGAGAAGCAGAACCAGCGCGACACTCTTCGCAGCTTGGGTCTGCGACGCATTGGCGCCGTCACGATCCGCGAGGACAACTCGCAGAACCGTGGCTACGTCAACACCGTCGCTCACCTCGTAAAGGTCGAGGAGATTGACTAATGGCTGACGAGAAGGACGCTACCCAGGTAGCCGACAAGCCCGCCACGAAGAAGGCTGCCGCCCCCAAGAAGGCCGCAGCACCCAAGAAGGCCGCTGCCCCCAAAAAGGTCGCTGTTGCAGCTGAGCCGACTGAGCCCCGCGAGCACGTGCTGAAGGTACACCACCTTCGCCCGGCTCCCGGCGCTAAGAAGGCCCGCCAGCGCGTCGGCCGTGGTGAAGGATCCAAGGGTAAGACCGCGGGTCGAGGAACCAAGGGCACGAAGGCGCGCTACAGCGTACGCGTCGGCTTCGAGGGTGGGCAGATGCCTCTGCACATGCGCACCCCGAAACTGCGTGGATTCAAGAACCCGTTCCGCGTTGAGTACCAGGTCGTCAATCTGGAAAAGCTCGAACTGCTCTACCCGAACGGCGGCGATGTCACTATTGTCGACCTGATCGCCAAGGGTGCTGTTCGTGACAACGAAAAAGTCAAGGTTCTCGGAACCGGTGAGATTACCGTTAAGCTGAACGTGACGGTCGACAAGGTCTCTGCTTCAGCCGAGCAGAAAATTGTCGCCGCGGGTGGATCTGTAAAGTAAGTCCGTAGACGCTCAATCGAGCTTGTCGAATCCGTCAATCGAGTAAATCGTTTGGTGTGATTCGACAAGCTCGATCGCTTTAAGTCGATCTGTGCAGATCGATCTGCGTAAAAATCTGGAGGCCTTTTTGTTCAGCGCCATTGCGCGGATCTTCCGCACACCCGACCTTCGCAAGAAGATCGGCTTCACTCTGGGCATCATTGCTCTGTTCCGGTTGGGCTCGTTCATTCCGGCCCCGTTCGTGGACTTCGGCAACGTGCAGCTGTGTCTTGCAGCCAACCAGGGCACGAGCGGCCTCTACGAGCTCGTCAACCTCTTCAGCGGTGGCGCTCTGCTCCAGCTGAGCGTATTTGCGCTTGGCATCATGCCGTACATCACGGCCTCGATCATCGTGCAGTTGCTGCGCGTGGTCATCCCTCACTTCGACACCCTCTACAAAGAGGGTGCCTCCGGTCAGAGCACTCTGACCCAGTACACGCGGTACCTCACCATCGCCCTCGGTATTCTGCAGTCGACCACCCTGATTACGGTGGCTCGCAGCGGCGCCCTGTTCGGCACTTCCGCCAGTACCGAGTGCACGCAGCTGATCACCAATGACGCCTGGTACGCCATCATGCTCATGGTCATCACGATGACCGCCGGCACCGGCGTCATCATGTGGATGGGTGAGCTCGTCACCGAGCGCGGCGTCGGCAACGGCATGTCGCTCATGATCTTCGTCTCGATCGCCGCCCTGTTCCCGGGATCGCTGACCGCGATCGGCCAGCAGCAGGGTTTCGACACCCTCATCATCGTTCTTATCGTTGGAATTCTGGTGGTCGCCGGCGTGGTCTTCGTCGAGCAATCGCAACGCCGAATACCGGTGCAGTATGCCAAGCGAATGGTCGGGCGACGCACCTACGGCGGCAACAACACCTACATTCCGATCAAGGTCAACATGGCCGGCGTGATCCCCGTAATTTTCGCCTCCTCGCTGCTCTACCTGCCGGCCCTGCTGGCGCAGTTCAACCAGCCGGCTGCCGGCAAGGAGGCCCCGGCCTGGGTGGTCTGGATCTCGCAGAACCTCACCGGTGGCGACCAGCCGCTGTACATGGCCATGTACTTTCTGCTGATCATCGGCTTCACCTACTTCTACGTGGCCATCACGTTCAACCCCGAAGAAGTCGCCGACAACATGAAGAAGTACGGCGGGTTCATTCCCGGTATTCGCGCCGGCCGCCCGACCGCCGAGTACCTCGACTTCGTACTGACCCGTATCACCCTCCCGGGCTCGATCTACCTGGGCCTGATCGCGCTGATCCCACTCATCGCCTTCTCGATCATCGGTGCCGACCAGAACTTCCCGTTCGGCGGCGCGAGCATTCTCATCGTCGTCGGTGTGGGGCTCGAGACGGTCAAGCAGATCGACTCGCAACTGCAGCAGCGACACTATGAGGGGCTTCTTAAATGACGCGCTTACTTCTGATCGGCCCGCCCGGCGCGGGCAAGGGCACGCAGGCCGAGCGTCTGGCGCTCGCCTTCGATGTTCCCGCCATCTCGACCGGCGACATCTTTCGCCACAACGTGACCAGCAACACCCCACTGGGGCTTGAGGTCAAGTCGTTCATGGATGCCGGCGCCTATGTACCGGATTCCCTCACCAACGCGATCGTCGCCGACAGGTTGAAAGAAGCGGATGCCGCGAATGGCTTTCTGCTCGACGGTTACCCGCGCACGACCGATCAGGTCGCTGAACTCGACCGCCTTCTGGTCGCCGAGGGAACCCAGCTCGACGTCGTGGTGCTAATCACCGCCGATACCGACGAAGTCGTCGATCGGCTCTTGAAGCGTGCCGCCGAGCAGGGCCGCGCGGACGACACGGTCGACGTCATCCGTCACCGCCTCGACGTCTACGCCGAGCAGACCGCGCCGCTCATCGACGTGTACAGCGCCCGTGGCGTCGTGGTCACGATCGACGGCCTCGGTGCCGTCGAAGTCGTCACCGACCGCATCCTCGCCGCGCTGGCCGAACGCGGCCTGCGCGCCACTACCACCGCGCTCTGAACCGCACGCGCTGAACCGGTCACGCATTCCGGTCACAGTCTGCCGTACACGACCGATGGGCCGGGCCTCAAGGCGCGGCCCATCGGTCGTGTGTGTTCCACCCGCACAGCCATACACATAAAAATATCGCTCCCCTTTTCGGAGCTAGTTTGTAGGAAATCAGTGAGTCTTCGACGTTCCATCTACAAGAACCCGGCCCAGCTGCGCCTCATGGTCGCACCCGGTCTGGCCACCGCGGCATCGCTTGCGGCCGCTCGCGCGGCCATGGTCATCGGCGCCACCACCCTTGACCTTGACGCCGCGGCCGAAGCGGCCATTGTCGCGCTCGGCGGCAAGCCCAACTTCAAGCTCGAAGAGGGCTACCACCACACCGTGTGCGCGTCGGTGAACGATGACGTCGTGCACGGCATCCCCTCCGGTCGTCGCCTCGGCGCCGGCGACATTGTCTCGATCGACAGCGGCGCGATCATCGAAGGCTGGAACGGCGACGCCGCGTTCAGCTTCGTGATGCCCGACGCCTCAAGGCCCGAGCTCGTGGCCGAGCGCCAGAAGCTGTCCGACGTGACCGAGCAGTCGCTTTGGCACGGCATCTCCCGTCTGCACACCGCGCGGCACCTCAACGAGGTCGGCGAAGCCATCGAAGACTACGTGGAATCGCAGGGCACCTACGGGATTCTCACCGACTACGTCGGCCACGGTATCGGGCGCTCGATGCACGAAGCCCCTCCGGTCTTCAATTACCGCGTGCGCCAAAAAGGCCCCGATGTGAAGCCGGGCCTGGTCGTCGCCATCGAGCCGATGGTCGTGCTGGGATCGATCGACACCTACACCCGCGAGGATGACTGGACCGTCGCCACGAGCGACGGTAAGGCCGCGGCACACTGGGAACACAGCATCGCCGTGCACAAGGAGGGCATCTGGGTGCTCACCGCCGAAGATGGCGGAGCCGCCGGCCTCGCCCAGTTCGGCATCGTTCCCGTCCCTATCCCGTAGGCCGCCTGTCGTTGGTTGAAATCTCGCCACGCTCGACCAGCGGAAACACACTCGACCAGCGGCAGTGATTATAGGACTGAATTGCCAAAAGGCAATCTCATACCATAAGATTGACCTTTGGTGTCTGGTGTCGTCTTGTGTGGCGTGTCCGGCATCAATCCCGCATGACCAGCAATCAATACAGAGCGACAGTGAGGGTATGGCCAAAAAAGACGGTGTCATCGAAATCGAGGGCGCAGTAGTCGAAGCTCTGCCCAACGCGATGTTTCGCGTTGAGCTGTCAAACGGCCACCGAGTTCTTGCCCACATTTCGGGCAAGATGCGTCAGCACTACATCCGCATCCTCCCAGAGGACCGCGTGATCGTTGAGTTGAGTCCTTACGATCTGACCCGAGGCCGGATCGTCTACCGCTACAAGTAACGGCTGCTGTAAGTAACGGCCCACGGCATCCCGAGGGTACGAAGACAGCGAAAACAAGGAATCACATGAAGGTCAAGCCCAGCGTCAAAAAGATCTGTGACAAGTGCAAGGTCATCCGCCGTAACGGCAACGTGATGGTGATCTGCGAGAACCCGCGTCACAAGCAGCGCCAGGGTTAAATTTCGTTGCGACTCGTCGCTTCGAGATTTACCTGAATAACTGAATACATACAGCAGTTCCGGGAGCCCGTCAGGGTGACACCATCGGTTGGAGGCCGGTGTACAGGAGCTGTTACAGACCTCCATCACTAACAGGAGACACAATGGCACGTCTAGCCGGCGTCGACATCCCGCGCGATAAGCGCGTGGAAGTTGCATTGACTTACATTTACGGTGTTGGCCGCACGAGGGCCCTCAAGACCCTCGCCGACACCGGAATCGACGGAAACATCCGCGTCAAGGATCTGAGCGACGACCAGCTCGTCCTTCTCCGCGACTACGTCGAAGGAACCTTCAAGGTTGAGGGCGACCTCCGCCGTGAGGTTGCCGCTGACATCCGCCGCAAGGTTGAAATTGGCAGCTACGAGGGCATTCGCCACCGCAAGGGCTTGCCCGTTCGCGGTCAGCGCACCAAGACCAACGCTCGCACCCGCAAGGGCCCGAAGCGCACCGTAGCCGGCAAGAAGAAGGCGCGCTAGGCCTCGGCCCAGCCCGCTAACGCCTTTAGGATTCAGGAGAAATTCATGGCACAACCCAAGTCGGCCGTACGGAAGCCGCGTAAGAAAGAAAAGAAGAACATTGCTGTGGGCCAGGCCCACATCAAGAGCACCTTCAACAACACGATCGTGTCGATCACCGACACGACCGGAGCCGTCATCAGCTGGGCCTCGTCGGGCCAGGTTGGTTTCAAGGGTTCGCGCAAGTCGACCCCCTTCGCCGCACAGCTGGCCGCCGAATCGGCCGCCCGTCAGGCGCAGGAACACGGCATGAAGAAGGTTGACGTCTTCGTCAAGGGACCCGGCTCAGGCCGCGAGACCGCGATCCGTTCTTTGCAGGCCGCTGGCCTCGAGGTCGGTTCGATCAACGACGTGACGCCCCAGGCCCACAACGGATGCCGTCCGCCGAAACGCCGCCGCGTCTAAAGCACTCTGTCGCTTGAGTTCCGGTCGACGTGACTCGTCACGTCGACCGGAACTCAGCGTTTCTTTTCTTTCACTTTTCACTCTCTCGTCATTGCAAGTGTCATATAGCGGACACTTAGCCGAAAGGAATCAACAGTGCTTATTGCACAGCGTCCAACGCTCACCGAAGAGAACATCTCGGAGTTCCGTTCACGGTTCATCATTGAGCCGCTCGAACCTGGCTTCGGTTACACCCTCGGCAACTCGCTTCGCCGTACTCTGCTCTCCTCGATCCCGGGCGCTGCTGTAACCAGCATCCGCATCGATGGCGTGCTTCACGAGTTCAGCACCGTTCCCGGTGTGAAGGAAGACGTCACCGAGATCATCCTGAACATCAAGGGCCTCGTTGTCTCGAGCGAGCACGACGAGCCCATCACCGCGTACCTGCGCAAGCAGGGTGCCGGCCAAGTCACCGCCGCTGACATTTCGGCTCCGGCCGGCGTCGAGGTGCACAACCCGGAACTGGTCATCGCAACCCTCAACGACAAGGCGAAGTTCGAACTCGAACTGACCATTGAGCGTGGCCGTGGTTACGTGTCCAGCACCCAGAACCGCAACGAGTTCTCCGAGGCCGGCCAGATTCCGGTCGACTCGATCTACTCGCCCGTGCTCAAGGTGACCTACCGTGTCGAGGCAACTCGTGCCGGCGAGCGCACCGACTTTGACCGCCTCGTCGTTGACGTGGAGACCAAGTCGGCTATCTCGCCTCGCGACGCCATTGCATCCTCCGGTCGCACCCTGACCGAGCTGTTCGGCCTGGCCCGCGAGCTCAACACCGCCGCCGAGGGCATCGAAATCGGCCCCGCGCCGGTTGACGCCGTGCTTTCGACCGAGCTTTCGATTCCGATCGAAGACCTCGACCTGTCGGTGCGCTCGTACAACTGCCTCAAGCGCGAAGGCATCAACAACGTCAGCGAACTGGTCGCCCTCTCGGAGAACCAGCTGATGAACATCCGCAACTTCGGGCAGAAGTCGGTTGACGAAGTAAAGGACAAGCTCGTCGAGCTCGGCCTGTCCCTGAAGGATTCGGTTCCCGGATTCGACGGCGCGCACTTCTACAGCGGCTACGAAGAAGAGACCATCTAAGGCTCGCGCTTCAACGCTGCCTTTCGATTTTTTGATACTGGAGATTAACAATGCCTAAGCCCACAAAGGGCCCCCGTCTCGGTGGCGGCCCGGCGCACGAGCGCCTCATGCTTGCGAACCTGGCCGCGGCCCTGTTCACCCACAAGTCGATCAAGACGACCGAGACCCGTGCCAAGCGCCTGCGTCCGCTCGCCGAGCGGATGGTGCAGTTTGCCAAGCGCGGCGACCTGCACGCCCGTCGCCGCGTTCTCGCGACGATCACCGACAAGACCGTCGTGCACGAGCTGTTCACGGTCATCGCCCCGCAGGTCAACGAGCGGCAGGGCGGTTACACCCGCATCACGAAGCTTGGTTTCCGCAAGGGTGACAACGCGTCCATGGTGCAGATGGAGCTCGTTCTCGAGCCCCTGACCCCCAAGGTCAAGCGCTCCAAGACCGCGACCGTCGCTGCGACGCCGGTCGGTTCTGAGAACGTTGTTGTCGACGAGGTCGTCGCTGACGACGTTGTCGTCGGCGAAACCGACGCTGCTGAAGCCGTTGTCGAAGCGAATGCTGACGCACCCGTCGCCGAGGAAGCCAAGTAGCACCTGTTCCAGCAAAGAGGGGCCCGACTTCGGTCGGGCCCCTCTTTTTTCGTGTGCGGGTGGCGTGTGCGCGCCGGGCGGCGGATGCGGCGGCGCGGTTAGGCTGGAGACATGGTCGACCCGCGCACACCCCTGAGCCAAAGGGTGCCGGCCGACGCCGTGCTCGCCCTGCCCGTGCACCCCGACATCGCCCGGTGGCGGCCCGCGACTGACGCCGACGTGAACGGTATCTGGGAGCTGCGGCAGGCCATGGGCAGTGTGGACCACCCCAACTACCTCACCGCTCGCGGTGCCATCGCCGCCGACTTCGGCTACTCCCACTTTCACGCCGAGGTCGACTCGATCGTGGGGCTGGACGCCGCCGGGCGCATCGTCGCGAACGGCATGGTCATGTTCCCGCCACGGCAAGTGACCCTCGTGCGCTCGATCCCAATCGGCGGCGTGCATCCCGACCTGCGTGGGCGCGGCGTGGGCCGCGTGCTGCTGGACTGGCAGCTCGGTCGCGCGCGCCAGCAACTCGCAAGCTCACAGAAGACACTGCCCGGCTGGGTGTTCGCCTACGCCGACGAACGGGCTCCGCACGCCGCACGCCTATTCGCGTCGGCGGGCATGCAGCTCACCCGGTACTTCCTCACACTGGAGCGGGCCCTGGATGCGCCGGTGCGATCGGTCGAGCCGGCCGTCGGCATCCGTATTGCGCAATACCGACCCGAGGACTCGGCTGCCGTGCACGCGACCCGCGATGACGCCTTTCTGGATCACTGGGCGAGCCAGCCGATGAGCGATGAGAACTGGAATGCTTTTGTCGGCGGCCGGTGGTTTCGCGCGGACCTCTCCTTCGTGGCGTTCGGCACGGACGAGAACGGAACCGAACATGTGGTCGGTTTCGTGCTGGCCACGGCGAACGAGAACGTCTGGGCCACGCAGGGTTTCACCGGAAGCTACATCGACCTGGTCGGTGTGCGGAGCGGATGGCGCGGCCGCCACATCGCGCAGTCGCTCCTGGCCGCCCAGCTTGCCGGCGGGCAGGCCCTCGGCCACGAGAAAGTGACCCTTGCGGTCGACTCCGACAGCCCCACCGGCGCGCTCGGCCTGTATACCGGCATGGGTTTCGTGCCCACGCACCGCAAGATGGCCTACACCCTCGAGTTCTAAGAACTGGCCCCGTTCGTGGCCGCGTGGATAGGGTGAAGCATGACCGATCACACGAGTCCGCTCTCCGCGCGGGTGACAGCTCACGCGCAGCTGCCCGTTCCCGAGCACGCCGACGTCGCACGGTGGCGGGCAGCAACGCCCGCCGACATCGACGCCATCTGGGAGCTCGAGAAAGCGACTGGCCGGGCCGACCACCCCAATTACGTGGTCGAGCGGGAGGAAGTCGGCGAGGCCTTCAATTTCTCCTTTGTCGACGTTGACAGCGACACACTCGTCGGCCTCGACGCCGATGGCCGCATGGTCGCCCACGGGCTCGTGGTGCTCCAGCCGGGGCAGCAGACCCTCGTAAAATCCACCCTGGGCGGGGGAGTGCTGCCCGAGATGCGCGGCAGAGGTATCGGTCGTGAACTGTTGAATTGGCAGGTCGCTCGCGCCAGGCAGCAACTGGCGACCTCAGACCAGCTGCTGCCCGGCTGGATCGGAGCTTCTTGTGACGAGCGGGCCCCGCAGAACGGCCGCCTCTACGAACGGGCCGGACTGCTCTGCACCCGGTACTTTCTGTCGTTGGACAGAATGCTCGCCGACCCGATTCGCGATGTTGAGCCGGCCGACGGCATCCGCGTGGCCGGGTATACGCCCGAGCTGTCGGCCGCAGTGCACGCCGCGCGCGATGTGGCCTTCATGGACCATTGGTCGAGTCAGCCGATTCCCGACGAAAGCTGGAACGCCTACGTGACGGGCCCCTCGTTCGTCGACGACCTCTCGTTCGTCGCGTTGGGAACCGACCCCGACGGCAGCGAGCACGTCGTCGGCTTTGTCATGTCGAGCGTGAACGAGGAGGACTGGGCAGCAGCCGGCTACCGCAGCAGCTACATCGGCCTCGTCGGCGTGCTGAGCGGATGGCGCGGCCGCCACATCGCGCAGGCACTTCTAGCGGCGCAGCTGGCCGCCAGCCGCGCCGCCGGGCACGAGCGTGCCACCCTCGATGTGGACTCGGCGAGCCCGACCGGCGCGCTCGGCTTGTACACCGGCATGGGCTTCTTCGCCACGAACCGCGAGCTCGCTTACGTGCTCGAGTTCTGAAACCTCAGCGGTAGGGCGCTGGGCGGGGCGCGTCGGGGTCGCTCAACAACCAACTGTCATCGGGCAGCGGCGGCACCGCCGCGAGACGGTCGAGCGCGCCGCCCACCTCGTCCGCGTAGAGCTGGCCGCCCATCGGACCCGGGTGCACGTGATCGCCGGCCAGCAGGTCGAGCCGCCCCGCGATCGTGTCGTGCCAGTTCGCGAGCTCGACCCGGCGATTGCCCGCAGCGAAGTCGGCGAGCATCGTATTGACGCCGTCGGTCCAGTTTCGCTCGGCATAGGCATTGACGAGCACAAGATGCCGGTCCGGGCCAAGAATGCGCAAGATTTCGGTAAGTTCGGAGGCGGTGATCGGTCCGTTTGTGCCGAGCCCGATCACGACGAGCGGATGCAATTGGCCGGCGGCCTTCAACGCCACCAAGATGTCGTCTGCGGAATACATGCCACGCGAGACCGAAGCGTCAACGGTCATACCCGCAAAGGTGGCCTGCAATTCTGGAGCCGAGGCCAGCATGACCGAGTCACCGATGGCCGTGATCGGGCCGTCGGTGAGGTCCGGGGCTGTCGCGAACTGGCGGGCCGCCTCGGCGGCGGCGGCAGCGTGCGCGGCATCCATTGCCCGTTGGCCGCGTTCGATGCGGAGCTGCGCCGTGGTCTGCACGGGTGCGGCGACGACGGCAGCCGTGGTGCCACCAAAGAGCAGCAGAGACAGCGCGGCCGTCGCCGCGACCAGGCGACGACGACGGGTGGGGCCGGTCCACAATGCACCGATCCGACGGATGCTGCCGCGCGCGCCGACGCGCCGAATCGGCAATTCCAGCCAGCGGTACGACAGGCCGGCCAGAACGAGGGTGATGACCGTGGCGAGCATGCCGATCGGCAGCAGGCTGCCAGAGCGCGACGACGGTGGCCACAGCAGTTGCAGCAGGACGAGCACCGGCCAGTGCCACAGGTAGATGCCGTAGGAGCGTTCACCGAGGTAGCGCAGCGGGGCGCTGTCGAGCAGCCGCCCGAACCGGCCGCCGCGCACGCCGGCCCAGATGGCGACGGCGGTGGCCAGGCTCACCGCGACGAGGCCGCCGCGATAGGTGGCGGTGCCGTCTTCGGTCAGCCAGAATGCGAACGCGATGATCGCCAACAGCGCCGCCCCGCCGAGCCACGGACGCAGCCGGGGCAGCTCGTTGCGCTGCCCGCTCGGGCGCCGCAGCAGCACGGCGAGGGCGGCACCCGCAAACAGGCCAAAACTGTGCGTGTCGGAGCCGTAGTAGACCCGGGTCGGGTCGGCGCCGGGCTGGTAGAGCACGCCCATCCACAGAGCTGACGCGACGAACAGCGCGGTGACGAGGGCCAGTCGCACGCACGGGCGGCGAATCAGCAGCACAGCGAGCAGGATAAGTGGCCAGACCAGGTAGAACTGCTCCTCCACGGCAAGCGACCACAGGTTGCGCAGCAGTTCGGGCTCGTTGACGCTGAAATAGCTGGCATCGTTGGCGATCGCCACCCAGTTGTAGCCGAAGGTCGCGGCGCCGAACAGCTGAGCGCCCAGCCCGACGAGCACATCACCGTCGATCAGGAACGCGATGGTGCAACCGATCAGAATCACCGGGATGAGCGGGGGAATGAGCCGGCGGACGCGCCGCTGCCAGAACCGCCGCAACGAGATGCGCCCAGTGCGGGTGTGCTCGGAGACGAGCAGCCCCGTGATCAGGAAACCACTGATCACGAAGAAGACGTCGACGCCGATGAAGCCGCCCGGCAGCAGAGCCGGAAAGAAATGGTAGAGCACGACGGCAATGACGGCGAGGGCGCGCAGTCCGTCGAGGCCGGCCAGGTGACCGCTGCGCGGGGATAATCCCGGGGCATTGTTCGGCCCGAGTACCGGCGCGTTCACCGGACCGATTGCAGCAGCGGTTGACCGAGTCCTCCCGGTGAACGGGAACGACAGCGGGGAACGAGTCATGGGCAATACGAGATTTCTTGGCACGCGCACGGGGCGAACCAGGGACCGGGTTCAACGATAACCCGCGCGCGCCGCCTAGGCTTACCCTCGTGAATCTCTTTGTGCCCCGCGCCGCTCATGCAGCGCTCGGCTCCACGCGCATCCGCCTCGACCTCGCCTATGACGGCACCGATTTCACCGGCTGGGCCCGCCAGCCGGGCTTTCGCACCGTGCAGGCCGACATCGAAAACGGCCTTGCCGGCATTCTGCAAAGCTTTCCCCCGCACCCCACCCTCATCGTCGCTGGCCGAACGGATGCCGGGGTGCACGCAGCCGGACAGGTCGCCCACTTCGATCTCACCGCCGAGCAGGTTCACTCCCTCGTGCGCATCCAGCGCGGCACCGGCAACCGCCCGCCGGTCGATCTCGGCACCGCCGTGCTGCGCCGCCTCGGCGGCATCCTCGTGACCAAGCCCGACATTGTGCTGCGCCGCGCCACGGTCGTGCCCGGCGGTTTCGACGCCCGCTTCTCGGCCCTGTGGCGCCGCTACCAGTACCGCATTGCCGACCCCCTCGCCCTGCGCGACCCGCAACAGCGGATGCGCACCACATGGCATCCGTTTAAACTGGATCCTCTGGCGATGGACGCCGCGGCGGCGACCCTGGTCGGCCTGCACGACTTCGCCGCCTACTGCAAACCACGCCCGGGCGCGACGACCATTCGCACCGTGCAGGACTTTCGCTGGCACCGCGACGCCGACGGCCTCCTCATCGCCACCATCAAAGCGGATGCCTTCTGCCACAGCATGGTGCGCGCCATGGTCGGCGCCTGCGTCGCCGTGGGGGAGGGGCGGCTCGACGGCAGCACCCTCGCGCACCTGCACTTCGACAAGCACCGCATCAGCGAGTTCAAGGTGATGCAGGCGCACGGCCTCACCCTGATCGACGTCGGCTACCCCGACGACGCCGAACTGGCAAAGCGCGCCGTTGATACCCGCAACCGGCGCTCGCTGCCGGTTGTCGTCGCAGACTAGGCGCTGGCTCACCCTCGCCAGCCCAAGTTGCGCCCGTGGCCTGGGCCGACTAACGTTGACCCTTGGTGTCTGTGCGTTGCAGCGCGGCACCCGAACGTGAGCCCTCCATCGACAGCGTTCTCCCCATGAGAACACGCCCGGAGCGGGATTCACGAACACCTCCGTTCGAAAAAGAAGAAAGCAGCACAACAGTGACGCGCACTTACACCCCCAAGGCAAGCGAACTCCAGCACGACTGGGTTGTCATCGATGCCACCGATATCGTCCTCGGACGTCTGGCCAGCCACGCGGCAATCCTGCTCCGCGGCAAGCACAAGGCCACCTTCTCCCCGCACATGGACGGTGGCGACTTCGTCATCATCGTCAACGCCGAGAAGGTTGCCCTCACCGGCAAGAAGCTCGACCTGAAGATCGCTTACCGCCACTCCGGTTACCCGGGCGGCCTCACGGCGACCAACTACTCCGAGATGCTCGAGAAGCACCCGACCCGTGCGGTTGAAAAAGCGATTCGCGGCATGCTGCCGAAGAACTCGCTCGGTCGCGCCCAGCTCACCAAGCTGAAGGTTTACGCCGGCCCTGAGCACCCTCACTCCGCTCAGCAGCCCAAGCCGTACACCCTCAGCCAGGTCGCGCAGTAGCGCCGGCAACCAGACTTCTCGACTCTTAGATAAAAAGGATTCCCATCATCGTGGCGAAGATCGCAGACCAGATTGACCAGGCTCCGGAGAGCTACTCCACCGAGACTCCGGCCGAAACCGCAACCAAGGCGCCCCGCGCCGTCCTCAACGTTCCCGGCGCAGCCGTGGGCCGCCGCAAGCAGGCCATCGCCCGCGTGCGCATCGTCCCCGGCTCCGGCACGATCGTAGTCAACGGCCGCGAGTTCGCCGACTACTTCCCGAACAAGCTGCACCAGCAGCTCATCAACGACCCGTTCAAGGTTCTTGACCTGCTCGGCTCGTACGACGTCATCGCGCGCATCACCGGTGGTGGCCCGTCCGGCCAGGCCGGCGCCCTGCGCCTCGGCATTGCACGCTGCCTCAACCTGATCGACGAAGAGAACAACCGTGCCATCCTCAAGAAGAACGGCTTCCTCAGCCGCGACGCTCGCGTCAAGGAGCGTAAGAAGGCCGGACTCAAGAAGGCCCGTAAGGCACCTCAGTTCAGCAAGCGCTAACCCGATAGCCGACGACGATATGACTCGTCTCTTCGGCACGGACGGCGTTCGGGGCCTGGCCAACCGTGATCTCACGGCTGGCCTGGCCCTGAGCCTTGCCCAAGCCAGCGCCGCCGTGCTGACGCGTGGCCGTCGCGCCCAAGCACGCATCGAAGCGGGTCGCCGACCCGTCGCCGTGGTCGCCCGCGACCCGCGAATTTCCGGTGAATTTCTCACGGCTGCCGTCTCGGCCGGTCTTGCCTCCAGCGGTGTCGACGTACTCGACGCCGGGGTCATCCCGACGCCCGCCGCAGCGTTCTTGATCAACGACATCGGTGCCGACTTCGGTGTGATGATTTCTGCCTCACACAACGCGGCGCCCGACAACGGCATCAAGATCTTCGCCTTCGGCGGAACCAAACTTCCCGACGACGTCGAAGACCGCATCGAGTCCTACATCGGTCGCGACGCCCTGATGCCGATCGCCGGCGACGTGGGACGCATCCGTCGTTTCGCCGACGCCGAAGACCGCTATGTGGTGCACCTGCTCACGACACTGCCGCACCGCCTCGACGGCATCCACGTCGTTCTCGACTGCGCCCACGGCGCTGCCGCCGGCGTATCGCCACAGGTATTCACGGATGCCGGTGCTCACCTCACCGTGATCGGCGCCGACCCCGACGGCCTCAACATCAACGACGGCGTGGGCTCGACCCACCTCGACAACCTCGCCAAGGCCGTGCTTGAGCACGGCGCCGACATCGGCATCGCCCATGACGGCGATGCCGACCGATGCCTGGCCGTGGACCGTGACGGCAACATCGTCGACGGTGACCAGATCATGGCGATTCTCGCCGTCTCGATGGCCGAACGCGGCGTGCTGAAAGATCGCACGCTCGTCGCGACCGTCATGAGCAACCTGGGCCTGCGCAAGGCGATGGCGGCCAACGACATCACCATGGTGCAGACCAAGGTCGGTGACCGGTATGTGCTCGAAGAACTCAACGCCCATGGGTATTCACTCGGCGGCGAACAGTCCGGTCACGTCATCATGACCAAGTTCGCCACGACCGGCGACGGCATCCTCACCGGGTTGCACCTCGTGGCTGAAATGGCCCGTACCGGCAAGACGCTGGCCGAGCTGGCCGCGGTGATGACTGTTTTCCCGCAGATCCTGGTGAATGTGCGCGGGGTGGACCACCGCGCGCTCGGTTCCGACGAGGTGATCGCGGACGCGATCCGCGACGCCGAGGCCGAACTGGGCGAGACCGGGCGGGTTCTGTTGCGCCCGTCGGGCACCGAGCCCATGGTGCGCGTGATGGTGGAGGCGGCCGACCAGCCGACCGCCGACCGGCTCGCGCACCGGCTTGCCGCGGTAGTGCTGGAGCGCCTCGCCAACTAGCGGCTGCCGCCGGTCGACGGCGCTACTTCAGCAGAGCCACGTCGGAGACGAGCGCAATGTGCGCGAGCATGGCCTGCTCGGCGTGCTGCGGCTGCCCGGTGCGGATCGCCGCGGCGATCACCCGGTGCGACGCGAGCGACTGCTGCGGCCGCCCGGGCTGCCCGAGCGACTCGAGTCGCGTCTCGAGGATCATCTCCGCGATGAACGTCATCAGCTGGGCGAGCACCGCGGAATGTGCCGCCTGGGTCACGGCCTGATGGAACAGCTCGTCGCCGTGTGCGCCCTTGCCACCCGCTGTGATCTCCGCCGCCATGGTCTCCAGTGCGGCGTCGATGGCAGCCAGGTCAGCATCCGTTCGTCGCTCGGCAGCCAGGCCCGCCAGCTTGACCTCGAGTGTGCTGCGCGCCTCCACGATCTCGGGCAGCCGGCTGCGGTGCTCACGCAGATCCCTGATGACGGATGCCACGCTCGGCCGGTAAACCAACACCGCGCCAGTGCCGTGCTGTACGTCGATGACTCCGAGCACTTCCAGGGCGACCAGGGCCTGGGCCAGTGTTGCCCGCGATACCCCGAGCCGCTCCGCGAGGTCCCGTTCGGCCGGCAGCAGATCACCGGGGCCGAGCTGTGCGGAATCGATATAGCCGAGGATTTGGGTGACCAGCTGCTCGTACAGCCGGGGCTTCAGCACCCGGCGCAGTGGTGCGGGCACCCGTGGCTGCTCGCTCATACGCGACTCCTCATCGATTGTCCTCATTCTAGTCCTCTTGACACAGTGACCTACTGTCTAGGAGGATAGGCCAGTGGGCCACTGCGGTCCACCCCGCGTCCTCTGGAGGAACAACGATGTCCGCTCCCGTTCTATCGATCATCATCCTGGCGGTGATGTTCCTTCTCGCCACGCTTCTACCCCTCAACATGGGCGCGCTGGCCTTCGTCGGCGCCTTCCTGCTCGGCGCCGTTTTCCTCGGCATGGAGACCTCCGATATTCTCGCCAACTTTCCCGGCGGGCTCTTTCTCACTATCGTTGGCGTGACCTACCTGTTCGCCATCGCGCAGAACAACGGCACTATCGACCTGCTGGTGCAAGGGGCCGTGCGTCTGGTTGGCAACCGGGTCGGCCTCATCCCGTGGGTGATGTTTGCCATCACCGCGCTGATCACCTCGGTGGGCGCACTCTCGCCAGCCGCCGTGGCCATCATCGCGCCGATCGCGCTCAACTTCGCCGGTAAGTACAAGATCAGTCCGCTGCTGATGGGCATGATGGTCATCCACGGCGCGCAGGCCGGTGGCTTCTCGCCGATCGCCGTCTACGGGGTCACCGTCAACGGCATCATGGACCAGACCACCCTCGAGTCCAACCCGACCGCCCTCTTCCTGGCCAGCCTCGGCTTCAACCTCATGATCGCCGCCATTCTGTACGTCGTGCTCGGCGGGCGCAAGATCGTCACCGCACGCGTCGGCGACTTCGTCGAGCAGGCCGCCGAGGTGCGCCTGTCGGCGAGCGTCGGCATCCGTGCCGCCGGTGACGTCACCTTCAAGGGCTTCGGCTCCGGCATCTACGGACCGCGCGATCCGGCCGGAACCGCCGCCATCACCACCGCTCCCGCACCGTCCGAGACCCGCGCCGAGCGCATCCCGCAGATCATCACCATCATCGGCCTGATCGCCCTCGCCGTGATCGCCCTCGGCTTCAGCGTGGACGTCGGCTTCGTCTCCATCACCATCGCGGTTATCCTCGCCCTGGTCTCGCCCAAGGCACAGAAGGGCGCCGTCAACAAGATCAGCTGGTCGACCGTGCTGCTCATCTGCGGCATGCTCACCTTCGTGGGCGTGCTCGAAGAGGCCGGCACCATCGAGTACGTTTCCGACGGAGTCGCCCAGCTCGGCATGCCACTGCTGGCCGCACTGCTCATCTGCTACATCGGCGCCGTGGTCTCCGCGTTCGCCAGCTCCACCGCCATTCTGGCCGCCCTGATCCCGCTGGCCGTGCCGTTCCTGGCCACCGGCGAGATCGGCGCGGTCGGCGTGATCTGCGCCCTCGCCGTGGCCTCCACCATCGTGGACGTCTCCCCGTTCTCCACCAACGGCGCACTGGTGCTGGCCAACGCGCCGGAGGAGGTCAATAAGGAGAAGTTCTACAAACAGATCCTCGGCTACAGCGGCATCGTCGTGGTCGCCGGCCCGGCGATCGCCTGGCTCATCCTGGTCGTCCCCGGCTGGCTGTGACACCGACCACGCACCGATCGGAAAGTAGACCATGACCCACCCCCTTGCTCCGGATGCTGCCCCCCGCGGACCCCTCACCGGTTACCTTGTCGTCGACCTCAGCCGTGCCCTCGCCGGACCCCATGCGAGCATGATGCTGGCCGACCTGGGCGCCCGGGTCATCAAGGTGGAAACGCCGGGCACCGGGGACGATACCCGGGGCTGGGGCCCGCCGTTCGTGGGACCGGACACCGACCGGCAGTCCACCTACTTTCTCTCCTGCAACCGCAACAAGGAGTCCATCGCTCTCGACCTGAAGAGCGAGGACGGGCACCGGGTGCTCAGCGATCTGGTCGGGCGGGCCGACGTGGTGGTAGAGAACTTCCGGCCGGGAGTGCTCGACCGGCTGGGGTTCTCGACGGCGCACCTGCACGAGCTGAACCCGGCCCTGGTCATCCTCTCCATCACCGGGTTCGGCCACGACGGGCCGGAGTCCAGCCGCAGCGGATACGACCAGATCCTGCAGGGTGAGGCCGGGCTGATGTCGCTGACCGGCTCCGGCCCCGACGACCCGCAGCGGGTTGGCGTGCCGATCGCGGACCTGCTCTCCGGCATGTATGGAGCGTTCGGGCTGCTCGCCGCCCTGTTGGAACGCGAGCGCACCGGTCGGGGACAGATTGTGCGCACGTCGCTGCTCGCGGCGATCGTGGGGGTGCATGCTTTCCAGGGCACCCGCTCGACCGTCGCACACGAGGTGCCGCAGGCGCAGGGCAACCACCATCCGTCCATCGCGCCGTACGGACTGTTCCACTGCCGCGGCGGCAGCGTGCAGATCAGCGTCGGCAGCGAGAAGTTATGGACGACGTTCGCCGCGGCGTTCGGGCTCGACGCCGGCCGGCCGGAGTACGCCTCCAACGGCGACCGGGTAGAGAACCGGCGCCTGCTCATCGACGACGTGGAACGGGTGTTCGCCGATTGGGTGCCGGAGACCCTGCTGGCCCGGCTGAACGAGGTCGGCATCCCGGCCGGCAAGGTGCGCAGCCTGGACGAGGTGTACGCCTGGGACCAGGTGCACTCGCAGGGCCTGGTCATCGACGTCGACCATGCTGTGCTCGGGCCGATCACCCTGCCAGGGCCGCCCGTGCGCTTCTTCGGACCGGGCGACGCGACCGAGACCACCAACCGGTCCCACACCGCTCCGCCGACCCTGAACCAGGACGGCGACGCCATCCGCGTCTGGCTCGCCAGCGCAACCGGGGACTGTGACATGACGGCAGACACCGATACGACGGCAGACACCGATACGACGGCAGGCACCGCCATGACCGCAGGCACCGCCATGAAAAGAGGGTACTGAGATGACCGCAGACAGCGTAAAGATCCGCCACCTGAACGCCACCGAGCTGATCGGGGTCGTGCTCGACCTGGGCTCGTTCGAGAGCTGGGACAAGCCGATCAGTGACCCCGGACCGGATGCCGCCTACCGCGCCGACTTGGAGAAGGCCCGGGCCCGCAGCGGACTGGATGAATCCGTTGTCACCGGCCGGGGACGCATCCGCGGTCGCGAGGTGGCCGTGATCGTGAGCGAGTTCGCCTTCCTCGCCGGGTCGATCGGGCAGGCCGCCGCCGACCGCATCGTCGAGGGCGTGGAACGCGCCACCCGCGAGGGCCTGCCCCTGCTCGCCGGGCCGGCCTCCGGCGGCACCCGCATGCAGGAGGGCACGCTCGCGTTCCTGTCCATGGTGCGTATCACCGCCGCCGTGCGCGCCCATCGGCAGGCCGGCCTGCCCTACCTGGTCTACCTGCGCCACCCCACCACCGGCGGGGTGATGGCGTCTTGGGGGTCGCTCGGGCACGTGACCGTTGCCGAGCCGGGTGCGCTGCTCGGTTTCCTCGGCCCGCGAGTCTACGAGGCACTTTACGGCACCGTCTTTCCCGCGGACATCCAGACCGCCGAGAACCTGTTCGACAAGGGCCTGGTCGACGCGGTCGTGCCACCCGAGCAGCTCGGTGAGATCGTGGACCGCGCGCTGAGCATGCTGGTGCAGCAGCCCAGCGACGCCGTGCGGCCGCCGGCGACGCTCGAGGTGACGGCGGCGGATTCTGAGGCCTGGGCATCCGTGGAGATCTCTCGCAATCCACGCCGACCCGATCTGCGTCAGCTGCTGGCCTGGGGCGCGCGCGACGTGCTGCCGCTCAATGGCACCGGCCAGGGCGAGAAGGATCCGGGACTGCTGCTGGCGATCGCCCGCTTCGGCGAGCAGTCCTGCATCGTGCTCGGACACAACCGCCGTCGGCCGTCGCAGAACAACGCGATGGGGCCGGCGAGCCTGCGTGAGGCCCGGCGCGGCATGCGCCTGGCCGAGGAGCTCGGGCTGCCACTGCTGACCGTGATCGATACCTCAGGGGCCGCGCTGTCCCGGGAGGCGGAAGAGGGCGGACTGGCCGGTGAGATTGCCCGCTCGCTGCACGACCTGATCGGACTGCGAGCACCCAGCGTGTCGGTGCTGCTCGGCCAGGGCGCGGGCGGCGGGGCGCTCGCGCTGCTGCCCGCGGACCGCACCATCGCCGCCCAGCACGCGTGGCTGAGCCCGCTGCCGCCCGAGGGCGCGAGTGCGATCGTGCACCGCAGTGTGGACTTCGCGCCGCAGATGTCGGCCAAGCAGGGCATCAACGTGGCGGCGCTGGTCGCCGACGGGCTGGTCGACCACGTCGTCGACGAGCGTCCGGATGCGGCCCTCGAGGCCCGGCCATTCGCCGAGCGCATGGCTGCGGCGATCGAATACGAACTCGCCACGCTGGCGCTGATTCCGGTGGTGCAGCTACTGCCGGCGCGAATAGCGAAATTCCGTACTATGGGCCGGCGCGGGTAATTGGGTCAGACCTTTCGCAGGAGCACCTTGGAGACGGCGTGCGTGGGGTCCTTGCGCAGCACCAGGGTCGCGCGCGACCGGGTGGGGCGAATATTCTGCAGCAGGTTGGGCTCGTTGATGCTGGTCCAGATGCTGCGCGCCTTGGCGCGAGCCTCATCGTTGGTGAGGTCGGCATAGCGGTGAAAGAAGGAGTTGGGGTTGGCGAACGCCCCGCGCTGCAATTTGAGAAAACGCTCCTCGTACCAGCGGGCGATGTCCTGGGTGCGAGCATCCACGTAGATCGTGAAGTCGAACAGGTCGCTGACCGAGAGGCCGTGGCCAGGCCCGGGCGGCTGCAGAACGTTGAGGCCCTCGACGATGAGAATGTCGGGCTGCCGCACGACGATCTGCGCGTCGGACACGATGTCGTAGCTCAGGTGCGAATAGAACGGTGACCGAACCTCGGGGGCGCCGCTCTTGACCGCACTCACGAACCGCAGCAGCGCACGTCGGTCGTAGGACTCCGGGAAGCCCTTACGCTCCATCAGGCCCCGGCGGTTCAGCTCCGCGTTGGGAAACAGAAAGCCGTCGGTCGTCACGAGTTCTACCCGCGGGGTGTCGTCCCAGCGGGCGAGCATTTCACGCAGCAGCCGCGCGGTGGTCGACTTGCCGACCGCGACCGAGCCGGCCACACCGATCACGAATGGCGTCGGGCGGGCGCGTTCGCCCAAGAATCCACTGGTGGCGCGGTGCAGCGTGCGAGCATTCGCCGCGTAGAGGTTGAGCAGGCGGCTCAGCGGAAGGTAGACGTCTGTCACCTCGTTGATGTCGAGCGGCTCGCCGATGCCTCGCAACTGCACGATCTCGGTCTCTTTGAGCGGCAGCAGAGTGGTCGGCGCGAGGGCTGCCCAGTCGGCTCGGTCGAGTTCCACAAAAGGGGTACCGTGACCGTTAATTACAGGGGCCAGCACCGGATCGGACATTCCCCCAAGCTTAGTCCGACTAAAATCGACTTCCATGTGCGGAATCGTAGGTTATGTCGGAAGCAATAAGACGGTTGACGTTCTCATGGGAGGGCTCGGACGGCTCGAATATCGCGGATATGACTCCGCGGGGATCGCCGTCATCGACGAGTTCGGTGTGCTCAACACGGCCAAGAGGGCCGGCAAGCTCTCTGCCCTGACCAGTGAGCTCAAGGCACACCCCATCAACAACGGTAAGACCGGTATCGGTCACACCCGCTGGGCCACCCACGGCGGCCCCACCGATGGCAATGCGCACCCGCACCTCGGCGACAACAACAAGCTCGCCCTCATTCACAACGGCATCATTGAGAACTTCGCGCCGCTGCGCGACGAACTACTCAATGAGGGCTTCACCTTTCTGAGCGAAACCGACACCGAGGTCGCCGCGGTGCTGCTCGGCCGTGAGTACCAGCGCGTCGGTGATCTGGCCGAGGCGTTCCGCACCATCGTGGCCCGCCTCGACGGCGCCTTCACGCTGCTGGCCGTGCACCAGGACCAGCCGGGCGTCGTCGTCGGCGCCCGGCGCAACTCCCCCCTCGTCATCGGCCTCGGCGACGGCGAGAACTTTCTCGGCTCCGACGTCGCCGCGTTCGTCGAGTACACCCGCCGCGCCGTCGCTATCGGCCAGGACCAGATCGTCACCATCACGCCCGACAGCGTCACCGTCACCGACTTCGACGGCAACCCGGTCGAGACCGAAGAGTTCGACGTCGCCTGGGACGCCTCGGCGTCCGACAAGGGCGGCTGGTCCAGCTTCATGGCCAAGGAAGTCTCCGAGCAGCCGGATGCCGTCGCGAACACCCTGCGCGGCCGCATCACGGACGGCCGCGTTGTGGTGCCCGAACTGACCGAATTCGGCGATGACGTGCTCGCGGGCATCCGTCGAATCGTCATCGTTGCCTGCGGAACCGCCGCCTACGCCGGCCAGACCGCCAAGTACGCCATTGAAAAGTGGGCCCAGGTGCCGGTGGATGTCGAACTCAGCCACGAATTTCGCTACCGCGACCCGGTGCTCAGCGACGACACCCTGGTGATCTCGATCAGCCAGTCCGGCGAAACCATGGATACGCTCATGGCCGTCAAATACGCCATGTCACTCGGTGCCAAGGCGATCTCGATCTGCAACACACAGGGCGCGACCATCCCGCGCGAGTCCGACGCCGTGATCTACACCCACGCCGGCCCGGAGGTTGCCGTGGCGTCGACCAAGGCCTTCGTGGCCCAGATCACCGCTCTCTACCTGTTTGCCCTGCACCTCGCGCGCGTGCGCGGCAGCCTCACCGAGGCCGCGCAGGCCGCGCAGGTCGCCGAGCTGCAGGCCATTCCGGAGAAGATTGCGACCGTTCTCGGCGTCGAAGACGAGGTGCGCCAACTGGCCCGTTGGATGAGCGACACCCGCGCTGTGCTGTTCCTCGGACGCCACGTCGGTTTTCCGATCGCGCTCGAGGGTGCGCTCAAACTCAAGGAGCTCGCCTACATTCACGCCGAAGGCTTCGCCGCCGGTGAGCTCAAGCATGGCCCGATCGCGCTGATCGAGCCTGGCCAGCCGGTGTTCGTCGTCGTGCCGAGCCCGCGCGGCTCCGCCCACCTGCACCCGAAGGTCGTCTCCAACATTCAGGAGATCCGCGCCCGCGGGGCCCGCATCATCGCCATCGCCGAGGTCGGCGACGCCGCTGTGCTGCCGTTTGCTGACACCGTCATTCACATTCCGCTCGCCGCGCCCCTGTTCGAGCCGTTGCTGGCCGTGGTGCCGTTGCAAATGTTCGCCATGGAACTTGCCATCGCTAAGGGCCTCGACGTCGACCAGCCGCGTAACCTCGCAAAGTCCGTCACGGTCGAGTAACCCCGATGATCAAGGGCATCGGGGTTGACGTGGTCGATCTGGCGCGGTTCACCCGCCAGATCGAGCGCACGCCACGCCTCGTACCGCGGTTGTTCGCCGAAAGCGAACGCGGCCTGCCGGTGCACTCCCTCGCTGCGCGCTTCGCCGCCAAGGAAGCCCTGATCAAAGCGCTCGGCGACAGCGCAGGGGTCACCTGGCACGAGATGGAAATCGTGAACGACCCACACGGCAACCCCGAATTCAGGCTGAGTGGCGCGGCCCTCAGAACCGTGAAAGATCGTGGTATCAGCCGGGTGCATGTCACCATGACCCACGACGCGGGCGTGGCCTGCGCGTTCGTCGTCGCAGAGGGTCAGCAATGAGCGGGTTTCGCGAGGCCGTGATCGACCTCGCCGCGATTCGCAGCAACATGGCCCACCTGCGCCAACTCGTCGGCACCCCGCACGCGATGGCGGTCGTCAAGGCCAACGCGTACGGTCACGGCGCGATCCCGGTGGCTCGCGCCGCCCTCGCCGGTGGGGCGGACTGGCTCGGCGTCGCTGACATCGACGAGGCACTGGCCCTGCGTGACGTCGGCATTGACGCACCGATTTTGGCCTGGCTGCACGACCCCGACGCCGATTTCAGCGCCGCCGTCGACGATGACGTGACCCTCGGGCTCTCGTCAGCGCGTCAACTGCAACAGGTAGCGGATGCGGCGGCGGAACTCGGCAGGACCGCATCCGTGCACCTGAAACTGGACACCGGGCTCAGCCGCAACGGAGTGCACGAAAACGACTGGGCCGAGGTGTTCGCGCTCGCCGCCGCACTTGAGCGGAGCGGACTGCTGCGCGTCGACGGGGTGATGAGCCACCTCGCCAATGCCTCAGAGCACGACGACCAGCAGGCGCTGGAGTGTTTCGAACGCGGCGTCGCTGAGGCCCGCGCCGCCGGCCTGACCCCCAACCTCGTGCACCTGGCCTCATCGGCGGCGGCGCTGAGACTGCCTGCCGCCCGCTTCACGATGGTGCGCTTCGGCATCACCGTCTACGGGCTGTCGCCGTTCGACGACGCGACGTCGGCCGATCTCGGGCTGGTGCCGGCCATGACGCTGCGCGGCCGGGTGGCCCTCGTGCGTCGGGTGAGCGCCGGCGCCGGCGTCTCCTACGACTATCTGTGGCGGGCGCCGCACGATTCCACGCTCGTGCTCGTGCCGCTCGGCTACGCCGACGGTATTCCGCGGCAGACGTCGGGCGAGGCGCTCGTACACATTCACGGCGAGAACTATCCGCTGGTTGGACGGGTGGCGATGGACCAGTTCGTGGTCAACCTTGGCGCCGATAACCCGGGCGTGGCCGTCGGTGATGAGGTCATCGTGTTCGGCGACCCCGCCACCGGAGCACCGAGCGCGACCGACTGGGCCGACGCGGCCGGCACGATCAACTACGAGATCGTGACCCGCATCGGCCACCGGGTGACCCGGCGACACATCAATGGCTGAGCTGCGTCGAACCATTCCGGATGCCGCAGCAATGCACCGGTTCGGCGTCGACCTCGCGCGCACCCTGCAGGTCGGTGACCTGATCGTTCTCACCGGACCGCTCGGTGCGGGCAAAACCACCCTCACGCGGGGCCTCGGTGAGGGACTGCGGGTGCGTGGAGCCGTCACCAGCCCCACCTTCGTGCTCGCGCGCACCCATCCGAGCCTCGTCGGGGGCCCGCCGTTCGTGCACGTCGACGCCTACCGTCTGAGCAGCGCCGTGGAACTCGACGACCTCGACATCGATTTCGCCCACTCCATCGTGGTCGTGGAGTGGGGCCGCGGCCTGCTTGACGGCATCACCGAATCTTGGCTCGACATCGAGATCGAACGGCCACAGGGTCGGTTGCAGGCAACGGATGCTGTGGCATCCGGGGCAGAAATCGATCTCGATCTCGATCTTGATCTCGACCTTGATCTCGACCTTGACGAGCCCCGTACGGTCACGATCACCCGGCACGGACCACGCTGGACCGACGACGCTGACTCACCCATTGACGGGATACCTCCACAGCCATGACTTTTCTGGAAGGTGTCATCATTCTTGTCGCTGGTATTGCGGCTGGCGTGATCAACGTCGTCGCGGGGGCCGGAACGCTCATCACTTTTCCCACGCTGTTGGCCCTCGGGGTTCCCCCGATCACAGCAAATGTCTCAAACACCGTTGGGCTCGTGCCCGGTTCGATTGCGGGCGCCTACGGCTACCGGCGGGAACTGGCGTCCCAGTGGCACGCGGTCGGTTGGATGGCTGTCTTCTCGGTCGTTGGCGGCGCTGTCGGCGGCTTACTCCTGCTGATTCTGCCCGAGGAGGCCTTCTCAGCGGTCGTTCCGTTTCTGCTGCTGCTCGCGGCGGGACTTTCAGCGGCGCAGCCCCGAGTCGCGCGATTCGTCCGGCGCAAGGCTCCGGCCGGCAGAGAAACCGACGCGCGCCCGGTGACCTTCGGGCTTATCCTCGGCATTCTCGGCACGGGTGTATATGGCGGTTATTTCGGTGCTGCCCAGGGAGTCGTGCTGCTCGCATTTCTGGGAATCCTATGGTCGACCGACCTGCATCGGGCCAACGGAGCCAAGAACGTGCTGGCCGGTACGGCCAACCTGATCTCGGCGATTATCTTCATCTCCAGCGGCACCGTGGACTGGGTGATCGCCGTGCTCATCGGTGTCGGGTCGGCTGCCGGTGGGTGGTTGGGTGCACGCATTGGGCGACGGTTGTCGGCGCCGGTGCTACGAACAATCCTGATCGTGGTCGCGCTCACCGCGGCGGTCGTTCTCTTTCTGACCTAGGTAGGCTGAACGAATGCTGCTCTCCATCGATACCTCGGCCGGCACGAGCGTTGCTGTCGTCGATCGAGACCGCGGTGTTCTTTCTGAACGCGGCGAAAGTGACACCATGCGGCACGCCGAAGTGGTCGGCCGGCTCATTCAGGAATGCCTGACCGAAGCGGATGTAGCGGTGTCAGCACTGTCCGGAGTTGTCGGTGGGATGGGGCCCGGACCGTTCACCGGCCTGCGCGTCGGTATTGCCGCGGCCCGAGTCTTCGCGCTCGGCGCCGGAAAGACGCTGGTCCCCGTCATCAGCCACGACGCCATCGCCTATGGCCACTATCAGGCCGGCCACGTCGGACCGCTCCTCGTCGTCACCGATGCTCGCCGGCGCGAGGTCTACTGGTCGACCTACACCGGTGCCGACTCGGTCGGGCTGCCCGTACGTGCCGAAGCGCCCGGCCTGGCCAAACCCACCGAACTCGATGTCCCCGGCTGGGCGTACGCCGGCTGGCCGCGGCGGGACGCCGTTGTGGTCTCCGCCGGCGATCTCGGCATGGTCGCCGAACTGCGGTTCGCCCACGGTCGAGTGTCCGCCGCGAACGCGCCGCTGTACCTGCGATCACCCGACGTCACCGTATCGAACGGACCGAAGCGGGTGAGCCGATGACCTGGCAACTGCGCCGCGCGCACGGGGCCGACCTTGCCGCCATCATGCGTCTCGAAACCAGCATCTTCGAGAACGACGCCTGGTCGGCGCCCATGATGGCGCGCGACCTCGGCGACCCGGCCTGCTACTATCTCGTGGCCTTTCCTCCTGACGATCCGAACAACGTGGAAGCGTACGCCGGGCTGCTTGCGCCGCAAGGAGCCACCGAGGGCGACGTTCAGACCATCGCCGTCGCTGGCTCGGCGCGCGGACACGGGCTCGGCCGCACGCTCATGCAGGCGCTCATCAGCGAGGCCCGCAAGCGCGGCGCCCGGCTGATCTTTCTCGAGGTGCGCGCCGACAACCCCGGCGCCCAGCGCCTCTACGAACGCCTCGGATTCATCGACGTGGGGGTGCGCCGCGGCTACTACCAACCCGACAACGTCGACGCCATCGTCATGCGCCTGAATATTCCCGAACTGGAATCTATGCTCACCACGTCTACCGTGACGGTGCTCTCATGAATCGATTAGCCCCGCTCGTGCTCGGTATCGAGACCT
The DNA here is from genome assembly GCF_015751745.1 of Cryobacterium sp. CAN_C2. Classification (NCBI taxonomy): domain Bacteria; kingdom Bacillati; phylum Actinomycetota; class Actinomycetes; order Micrococcales; family Microbacteriaceae; genus Cryobacterium; species Cryobacterium sp. CAN_C2. The sequence goes on along the minus strand of NZ_JADOUX010000004.1, from coordinate 103,952 downwards.
CCTGCGACGAGACCGGCATCGGCATCGTGCGTGGGACCGCCTTGCTCTCCAACACGATCGCGAGCTCGATGGACGAGCACGCCCGCTACGGCGGCGTCGTGCCCGAGATCGCGGCCCGGGCACACCTTGACGAGCTCGTGCCGGCGATCAACGCGGCCGTCGCCGAGGCGGGCATCCGCCTGACCGATCTGGACGCCATAGCCGTCACCTGCGGGCCAGGACTCTCCGGTGCGCTCATGGTCGGTATCGGCGCCGCCAAGGCGCTCGCGGTCGCGCTCGACAAGCCGATCTATGCGGTCAACCACCTCGTCGGCCACGTCGGCGCCGACCTGCTGCAAACCGGCACCGAACCGCTCGAGTACCCGACGATCGCCCTGCTCGTCTCCGGCGGCCACACCTCGCTGCTGCTCGTGCGAGACCTGGTCAGCGACGTCGAACTGCTCGGCGAGACCATCGACGACGCCGCCGGCGAGGCCTTCGACAAGGTCGCCCGGCTGCTCTCCCTGCCGTACCCGGGCGGGCCGCAGATCGACCGGGTCGCCGCCGACGGCAACCCGAAGGCCATTCGATTCCCGCGCGGACTCAGCCAGCCCAAAGACATGGCCGCGCACCGCTACGATTTCTCGTTCTCGGGGCTGAAGACCTCGGTCGCGCGCTTCGTCGAACAGCGTCAGGATGCCGGCAAACCAGTGCCAATCGGCGATGTCGCGGCAAGTTTTCGGGAGGCGGTTGTCGACATTCTGCTCACCAAGGCTCTCGCCGCGTGCGCCGACTACGACGTGCCGCGCCTGCTGCTCGGCGGCGGCGTCATCGCCAACGCCCGGCTGCGTGCGGTTGCCACCCGGAGAACGGATGCTGCCGGCGTCGTGCTGCGCATCCCGCCGCTGTCACTCTGCACCGACAACGGTGCCATGATCGCAGCCCTGGGCGCGCAGCTGATCATGGCCGGACACGAGCCGTCGACGCTGCAATTCGGCGCCGATTCCACCCTGCCGGTCGGCCAGATCCAAGTCTCGGGTTTGCCACTGTCGCTCGACGCACCGTAACGCGATAATCTGGCCGTGCGACCACCGAACGAAATTATGAAGGAGACCGCAAATGTCTGATCCCACCCAGCCCCCCGTCGACCCGGCGAGCTCGAAGCCTACCGACTCCAGCGTTCCGCCGGCATACGAAACTCCGGCCGCCCCGGCCTACCCGGCACCGGGTGCCCCGGCCGCTCCCGCCTACGGCCAGGCTTCGGCGTACGGCCAGCCACCCGCGTACGGCCAGAACCCGTACGGGCAGCAGAGCCCACAGGACAAGTACAACGTCTTGTCGATCATCTCGCTCGTTACCTCGATTCTCGGCATTTCGATTGTCGGTGTGATTACCGGCCACATCGGCATGAGTCAGATCAAGAAGACCGGCGAAAAGGGCCGCGCTCTGGCGCTCTGGGGCTTGATTCTTGGATACCTCGGCTTTGCCCTCGGCCTCATCGGGGGCATCATCATCGCCGCCATTGTCATCGGTTCCGCCACGACCGGCTCGACCTACTACAACTAACCCCAATCGGGCGGCCTCGAATGTGGCCACCCGACAAGTTTCCGACCGACACCGACCGAACCCGGTGGGCGGCCAGAGGACAGCTATGACTCCACCCCACCGGGACTCCGACACCTCGGCGCATCTGGACCACACGCGCGCCCCCGCGCCGCCCGGGAGTCAGCTCGACTGGGAATCGACGGTCACCGCTCCGACCGAGTTCGTGCCGTACACCTACACCGAGGCGGAGGTGGCGCGCATCACCAGCCGCCGCCGCCTCTCGGTCGCTTCCGTGATCTGTGGCCTGTTCGGGCTCGCCCTCGGCGTGATCGGTGTGTTCGGGTTGCCGATCGCGCTGATCGCGATCACCCTCGCGCTGATCGCGCGTACGACCGAAAATCGGGCGCGCACACTCTGGCGCAGCGGTCTCGTCAGCGGCCTCGTCGGCGTTCTGCTCGCGGCCGGCTGGGTCGTCTACATCAGCCAGACCCTACTGCCCCTGCTCTCAGGTACCTAACGCAGTTACCGCACGCGCTCCACGAGCAGCGCCACGCGATGCCCGGCCACCCGCGTCAGAATCAGCGTCGCCGACTCCGGCCCCTTGAGCTTCAATCGGGTGCGCAACGTCGCCGGGTCAACGTCGACGCCACGCTTCTTGATCTCCAGCGTGCCGATGCGTCGCGCAAGCAGCGCGAGCCGCAGCTTCTTCTCATCGAACGGAAGCGTCTCGAGTACCCGGAACGCGTTCGCGAACGGCGTTGGCGTGAGTGTGTCATTGGTCAGGTAGGCGATGCCCTCGCTGAGCATACGAGCATTCAGCGAGCGGGCCAGGTCGCCAATCAGGCGCGCCCGAATGACCGTGCCGTCAGGTTCGTAGACGTAATTGCCCAGTTCGCCCACGGGCGCGTCTTCGCTGTCGTCGGGAGCGGTCAGCTCTTGGGCGCCGCCAGCGGTCAGCAGCAGTGCCGATCGACGGATGCCGGGGCGCGCGAGGGCGCCAAACCACAGCCCCATCTCCACCAACTGGCCATCGACCGACACCCATTGGGCTTCGGCGTCGACCGGAATCTGATCGCGGTCATGACCGGGACCGAGCTTCATGCCGAGCGGCAGAGTTGTGGCGAGCAGGTAGGCGAAGTCGAGTGCGGGGGAGTAGTCCTCGGAGCGGGTCAGCCTCGTTGTGTTGCTATGCCCGCTCGTGCGACGGGCCGGGTCGAGCCAGACCGCGTCACAGCCGGTCAGATCGACAGTCTCGGCGTCGGCTTGCAACGCCTGAGCGTTCGGAAACGGCGCAAGGTTGAAGCTCGCTACGGTCGCCGTCACCTCGTCGGCATCAACGGCCAGGACCGGTAGATCCAAAGCGGCGAGGGCCATCGCGTCACCGCCGATTCCGCAGCCCAGGTCGGCAACCCGGGATGGGTGGCCGAGTGCGGCGGACAGTCCGGCGAATCGGCCGGCGTGCAATGCGGCGACTCGCAACCGGGTCGCCTGTTCCAGACCGGCTTCGGTGAACAGCATCCGCTCGGCAAATTCACCGAACTTGCCAACGGCTTTCGCTCGAAGGCGGGACTGGCTGAGCACGGCCGACACGAGCCCGGGCGCATGCCCGGCCCTACGCAGATCGGTGATCAGCTTGAGTACGTCTCCGTTGCTGTCGTACGGCGGCAGGGAGTCCAGCAGCCGTAAACTCGCGGGGGACAGCAGCTCGACGAGTTCGGTTCGATCCATGCTGCAACGCTACCAAAATGACCCCCTTCTGGCACTCACGTTGCGTGAGTGCCAGAAGCCCCCTAAACTTCACTTGGCACTCTCGCTGTGAGTCTGCTAACCCAAATCTTAGAAAGAGGTCAACCGTGTCGGTCTCCATCAAGCCGCTCGAGGATCGCATCGTCATCAAGCAGGTCGATGCCGAGCAGACCACCGCATCAGGTCTGGTCATTCCGGACACCGCGAAGGAAAAGCCCCAGGAGGGCGAAGTCGTTGCAGTCGGCCCCGGCCGCATTGACGACAACGGCAACCGCATTCCCCTCGACATCGCCATCGGCGACAAGGTCATCTACTCCAAGTACGGCGGAACCGAGGTTAAGTTCGGTGGCGATGACCTGCTGGTTCTCTCCGCTCGCGACGTGCTCGCCGTGGTCGTACGCTGAGTAGTTTCTTCACCACCTAGTCCCTAGACTGAAGCTCCCGAATGGCGTCGCCATTCGGGAGTTTTTGTGTTTTCAGGAGATCATTCATGACGGATGCTGCCGCACCAGCCCGCACGGCAGCCCGCTCCACGCACCGCACCGGGCTCATCTTCGGCGGCCTCGCCTACGCTCTGTGGGGTGTGCTGCCCCTCTATTTTCTGCTGCTCACGCCCGCGGGTGCCTTTGAGATCGTGGCCTGGCGGGTGTTGTTCTCCCTGGTCTTCTGCGCCCTGATCATCACGGTCACCCGCACGTGGACCGTGCTCGGGCGGGCCCTGCGGCAGCCGCGTCTGGTCTGGATCATGGGCCTGGCCGGTGTCTTCATCTTCATCAACTGGCAGACCTATGTGATCGCCGCGACCACCGGACACGTCGTCGAAGCGGCGCTCGGCTACTTCATCAACCCGATCGTCACGGTGCTGCTGGGCGTCTTCGTGCTGCGCGAACACCTGCGTCGGCTGCAGTGGATGGCCATCGGAATCAGCTTTCTCGCCGTGGTCGTGCTCGCCGTGGGATACGGCTCGCTGCCCTGGATCTCGCTCATTCTGGCGTTCTCCTTCGGGTTCTACGGCCTGATCAAGAAACGCGTCGGCCCGAGCGTCGACGCCGTGACCGGTCTCACCCTCGAGACCGCGTGGCTGGCCCCCGTTGCCGTCGTGCAACTTCTCGTCGTTTCGGGAATGTCCGGGCTCACCTTCGGCACCGTGTCGCCCTGGCACACGGCGGGCCTGCTCGCGGCCGGTGTCATCACCGCGGTTCCGCTGCTGTTGTTCGCCGCGGCCGCCCGGCGTCTGCCGCTGACCGTGCTCGGGCTCATTCAGTTCGTGGCTCCGGTGCTGCAGTTTCTCGTGGGTGTATTCATTTTGAACGAGGCGATGCCGCTCCAACGCTGGGTTGGATTCGGACTGGTCTGGGTCGCCCTGATCATCTTGACGCTCGACATGGTCGCCTCCGGTCGCGCTCCGCGCCGCAGTGCCCTCGAACCGGCCTGACCAGCCGATACGCTGAACCGACAGCCTTCCAGCTCGTACCAAAGGATTCTGATGCCCCGTCGTCCGCTCGTCGTCGTCGTTCTGCTGGCAGCCCTGGCTCTGGCCGGGTGCACGAGCGCACCGGCGGCCAAGCCGAGCTCCACCCCGGTCGCGGTCGTGACGACCGCACCGAGCGGCGACGGAACGCTGAGCATCGGCACGCTGTTTCCGATGACCGGTGACAACGCCGCGAGCGGCGCCGCCCAGGTCGCCGGCACCGAACTCGCCGTGCGCGATATCCTGGCCGAGCAGACCACGCCCACCCGAGCCGTGCAGCTCATTCACCGCAACTCGGCCGGCGACCTCGCCGCGGCCTACGTCGACCTCGCGGCGCGCGGCGTCGACCTCGTGCTGTGGGACGCGACGACGACGTTACCAGCGGAAGCCGAGGCATCCGTGGGCAACGCCGCCATCGTCGCCCTGATCGATTTCGCAAACGGGGGCACGCCGCTCGCCGCCGCCGATGCGTTTACCGCGCGCCTGAAGACCGCTGACCCCGGCCTCGCCGGCACCGCGGGCGGCGCGGAAGCCTACGACGGGGTGATGACGGCCGCCCTGGCCGCCGTCATCACGGGCGACGATGGCGGCGCCTCGCTCGAAGCGGGCTGGCCCCGGGTGACGTCTGGAAGCGCCGTGTGCACCTCTTGGGGGGAGTGTGTGCTTGCCCTGAGCGAGACGCAAACCGTTGATTATCAGGGGATTACCGGCCGTCGTTCGTAACGATTTGATCGCTTTACACGGTTGTGACACGAACAGGTAGGTTTCGGGGCCTGTGATTGCCTACTCTGACACCACGGCAGTCAATCGGCTGACCAGACTTACCTCTCTTCAACCATCAAGGAGCAACATGAGCGTATTCGCGAAGGCCTCGGCCTCCCGCTCAGTTCGTACCCTCGTTACCGGCGTCGCCCTCATCGGCGTGAGTGCACTTCTGCTCACCGGGTGCAGCAACGGTGCCGCTACGGCACCGAGCGAATCCGCAGCCCCCGCTGCAGGTTCTGCTGACTTCAAGACGGTCGAGGCCGGTGATCGCAATCTTTCCCTGAAGATCGGCACCATCCTCCCACAGAGTGGTGGACTGGCCTTCCTCGGCCCGCCCGAAGAAGCGGGCGTTCAGCTCGCTGTACAGGACGTCAAGGACGCAAACCTCGGGATCGACATCGAAGCGATTCTTCGCGACTCGGGCGACACCACGACCGACACGGCGACCGTTTCGGTGACCGACCTGCTCTCGCAGGACGTTTCGGCCATCATCGGTGCCGCCTCGTCGGGCGTGACCAAGACCGTGATCGATCAGATCACCGGGGCAGGGGTTGTGGAGTTCTCTCCGGCCAACACCTCACTCGACTTCACCAACTACGCGGACAAGGGCCTGTACTGGCGTACCGCCCCCTCTGACCTGCTGCAGGGTGAGGTGCTCGGCAACCAGATCGCTGATGACGGCGTCAGCACGCTCGGTCTCATCGTCCTCAACGACTCGTACGGAACCGGCCTCGCCAAGGTGCTCACCGAGACCTTCGAAAGTTCAGGCGGCAAAGTCGTCGCGACCTCGCTCTTCAACGAGGGTGACTCCAACTTCGCGGCGCAGATCTCCGAGGTGACCGCCCAGAACCCTGACGCGATCGCCCTGATCACCTTCGACCAGTCCAAAATCATCGTTCCCGCGCTCGTCGGTTCGGGCTACCCCGGTGGGAAGCTCTACTTCGTTGACGGAAACCTGAAGGACTACAAGGCCGACTTCGCTGCCGGACTCATCACCGGCTCGAAGGGCACACTGCCCGGCCTCGACGTTGGAACCCTGGGAAATTTCACCGAGCGCCTCCTCAAGATCGACCCCACTCTGACGGACTACAGCTATGCGGCTGAGTCCTATGACGCGGTCATCCTGATCGCCCTGGCCGCCTATGCAGCCAACGACACGTCGGGTCAGTCGATTGCCGACTACCTCCGCCAGGTCTCGGGCGGCACCGGCGACGGTACCAAGGTGACGGACTTCAAGTCCGGCGCCGAGGCACTCGCCAAGGGTGAGCAGATCAACTACGACGGATTCTCCGGCCCGATCACGTTCGACAAGAACGGCGACCCGACCGAGGCGACCATCGGAATCTACGAGTACAAAGCCGACAACACGTACACCCGCATTAACTAGTCAGCGCCGGCCTTCGGGCGTGGCAGGAAGGGCCCCGACTCCGGTTGGGGCCCTTTTGCGTGCCCTGACCCGTTGTGGTCGAACACGTCGAGACCACAAACGATGCCGCCGAGGGCAGTGGGAACACAGAAGCGGCGCCCGAGAGACTCTCGGGCGCCGCTGAGAAGCTGCTGGGGGCGGTTCTGCGGGTTAATCCTGCCCGAGGGTGCCCAGGTACAGGCCGATGACCTTGGGGTCATTCAGCAGCTCGCGGCCGGTGCCGGTGTAGGCGTCGCGGCCCTGGTCGAGCACGTAACCGCGGTCACAGATCTGCAGGCAGCGACGAGCGTTCTGCTCGACCATGATCGTCGTCACCCCCGCCTTGTTGATCTCCTTCACCCGCAAGAAAGCCTCATCCTGGCGCACCGGAGAGAGGCCGGCACTCGGCTCGTCGAGCAGCAGTACGTGCGGTCCCATCATCAGCGCGCGGCTCATGGCGACCATCTGGCGTTCGCCACCCGAGAGCGAACCCGCGCGCTGCGACATGCGCTTGCCGAGCTCCGGGAAGATCTCCGTGACGAATTCCAGCCGCTCCACGAGACCCTTGGGCTTCTGAAAGATCCCCATCTCGAGGTTCTCGCGAATGGTCAGGGTGGGAAACACGTTGTTGTTCTGCGGCACGAAACCGACACCCTGGGCGACGAGCTTGTTCGCCTTGAGATTGGTGATGTTGTTGCCGCGCAGCAGAATCTCGCCGTCGCGCACTTTCACGAGGCCGAAGATCGCCTTGAGCAACGTCGACTTGCCGGCACCGTTCGGACCGATGATGCCGATGAGTTCGCCGTCGTAGGCGGTGAGCGAACAGGAGTTGAGAATGTTCACACCGGTCACGTAGCCGGCGGTGACGGTCTTGACCTCGACGACCGCGTTCCGGGTCTTGGTCGGAGCCGGCACGGCCAGCGGGTCAGCGTTCGTCATTGAGCAACTCCTTTATGGCTGACACGTTCTCGGTTTCGGCGCTGAGGTCTTCGCCGATGTCCTCGTCGTGGTGCTGTCCGAGGTAGGCGTCGATCACCGCTGGGTTCTTCATGACTTCGTGCGGGTCGCCCTCGGCGACCACCTTGCCCTCGGCCATCACGATCACCCAGTCCGCGATGTGGCGCACCATGTGCATGTCGTGCTCCACGAACAGAACGGTCATACCCTGGGATTTGAGGTTCAGAATGTGGTCGAGCAGCGACTGGGTCAGGGCCGGGTTGACCCCGGCCATCGGCTCGTCGAGCATCACAAGGGTCGGGTCACTCATGAGCGCTCGCGCCATTTCGAGCAGCTTGCGCTGGCCACCGGACAGGCTCGCGGCATAGTCATCTTTTTTGGTGTCGAGCTTGAACCGGGTGAGCAGATCGAGCGCTTTGGCCCGGTTCTCCTCTTCCTGGTTGCGCCAGAGAAAAGGCATCAGGGCGCGGAACATGTTCTCGCCGGTCTGGCCCGTGGCGCCGAGCAGCATATTGTCCATGACGGTCAGCAGGCCGAGCGCCTTGGTCAGCTGAAACGTGCGAATCTGACCCATGCGGGCGACCTTGTAGGCGGGAACGCCGGCGAGGGAGCGGCCGTCGAAGGTCCACCTGCCGCTGTCGGGCTTGTCGAAGCCGGTCAGCAGGTTAAACAGCGTGGTCTTGCCGGCGCCGTTCGGCCCGATCAGCGCGGTGATGGCGCCGCGCGGAACCTCAACGTGGTCGACATCGACGGCGGTGAGGCCGCCGAACGTGCGTCGCACGTTGTCGACGACGAGGATCGGATCGATCTTCTCGCAGCCCGGTTCGGCGTCGCCGATGTGTAGGCCGGTCGTTTTGATCGGCTTGGCCGTGGGAACCACGCCGGTCGAAACGGGGCCAGCGGGGCCCGTGCCAGTGGGAACAGTATTAGCGGACAAAAGCCAACTCCTTCTTGTTTCCGAAGATGCCTTGCGGTCTGAAAATCACAATCAGCATGATCGCCACCCCGACCAGGATGAAACGTAGCTGCCCGGCCTGGATGCTCGACATGAACGGCAACCAGCCTGCCTCCACGGCCCGGGCGACGAAACCGGAGAAGAACGACAGCAGCACCCAGAAGATCATCGAACCGATGATCGGGCCGAGCACCGTCGCGGCTCCGCCGAGTAGCAGGATGGCGTAGATGAAGAAGGTCAGTGTCGTCTGGTAGTTCGACGGCACGACCGCTCGCGGCAGGGCAAAGATCATGCCGGCGATGGTGCCGAGAACACCACCGAAAATGAGTGACTGCATTTTGTAGGCGTAGACGTTCTTGCCGAGCGCGCGCACGGCGTCTTCGTCTTCCCGGATGCCCTTGATAACACGGCCCCAGGGGCTGCGCATGATCTGCCAGACCAGCAGCGCGGCGAGAATCACGATTGACCAGGCCACGATGCGCAGCCAGGTGTCGTAGGCGTTGTTCGTGAATGGGCCGAAGCCGTAGGTGCCGTCGGCGAGCGGGTTGAGCGCCGCAAACTCGTTCTTGTAGCCGCTCAGTCCGTTGGCCGACCCGGTGACCGACGCGAACGTGTTTGTCGTGAACAACAGCCGCACGATCTCGGCGGCGGCAATCGTAACGATCGCGAGGTAGTCAGCGCGCAGTCGCAGCGTCGGAATACCCAAAATCAGGGCGAACAAAACGGATGCCCCGACGCCGACCAGAAAGGCTCCCCAGACGGGAAACCCAAAGGTCAGAATCGAGATCGCATAGCCGTAGGCTCCAAGAGCCATAAACCCGGCCTGGCCGAAGTTGAGCAGACCGGTGTAGCCGAAATGCACCGCGAGCCCGAGGGCGGCGAGGGCGTATGCGGCCGTGGTCGGGCTGATCAGCTCGACGGCTGCGTTACTAAAGATTGCTCCCCAGTCCATGTGAACCCCTAACCAATTCTCTCTTTGCGACCCAGGATGCCTTGCGGCCGAAGCAGCAGCACCAGGATCAACACGACAAGGGCGCCGACGTACTTCATGTCGGACGGAAGCCACAACGTCGACAACTCAACAAACAAGCCGACGATAATCGAGCCGATCAGGGCGCCGAACGCGGTACCGAGGCCACCGAGTGTCACGGCGGCGAACACGAGCAGAAGCATTTGGAACCCCATGTCCCAGCTCACGCCGGGCCTGAAGTAGGCCCAGAGCACGCCGCTCAACCCGGCGAGGGCTGCGCCGACCACCCAGACGATGCGAATGACGCCGTCAACGTCGATGCCGCTCGCCGAGGCGAGGCTCGGGTTGTCCGAGACAGCGCGGGTGGCCTTGCCGACGCGGGTGCGCAGCAAGAAGTAGGCGACAGCGAGCAGCACGACAACGCTGATGCCCATGCTCGCGAGGTCAATCGGCGAGAGCGAAATCGCGCCGAACTTGAGGTCGGCCATACCGGCACCGGGCAGCTGGCTCGTGCCGCCGCCGAAGAAATACTGGTAAAGGTAGCGCAGTGCGAGCGACAGGCCGATGCTGACGATCATGAGGGGGATAACGGCTACCCCCTTCTTGCGCAGCGGTTTCCACAGGACCGCGTCGAGACCCCAGCCGAGGCATCCGCTGAGCACAATCGCGATCAGGATGGCCAGCCAGATCGGCAGGCCGAGGGTCACCGAGAAGACCAGTGTCATGAGGGCGCCGAAGGTGATCATTTCGGCGTGGGCGAAGTTACTCAGGCCCGTTGTACCGAAGATCAGCGACACGCCGATCGCGGCGAGGGCCAGCAGCAGGCCGAAGTTCACGCCGTTCACGAACCGGTTGACGAACTGGTCGAAGAAGCTGACCGTGGTGCGGGTGCCTTCACCGAGGAAGAAGTTCACCGAGCGGCGGTCGGTCAGCCCGAACTCCGCATTGATGACATTGGCGCCCTTGGCGACGATGACGCCCTTCGGCAGGGTCTCTTCGTCCAGGGTTACTTTGTAGGTGCCCTTTTCGGGAACCCCGATCGACCACTTGCCCTCGGCGTCAGTCACGGTGTCGGCCTTGTAACCGTTACCGTCGACGGCGATGGAAACACGGTCGAGGGCTTTTCCGTTGAACTGCACGTTGCCCGAGAGGGTGAAGTTGTACTCGGTGCCCACCTCGTCGGCGTGCGCGCTGCCCGCCGAGAAGGTGGCCAGGGTGAGGGCTGCGAGAAGCGTCACAAACAGGATGGCCAACATCCTGGGTACGTATCTCTGAGCCGTAAGAGTGGACTTCACGGGACCTCCATGTTGGTGCCGACCGGTGGGTGACCGGGCGGGCGCCGGGCAAGTACTGCCAACGTCGTTGTTGAGAGTACGTGCCGATTATGTCCTATATGTTTCGAAACTCCGCACTGGCTCACAATTCGTGGGCGGAATGTGATGAGCCCAAACACGCTTAACATTGGAGGACCGGTTGTTTCACGCGTTCTGCCGGATAATTTTCTGTTTTTTGCTATAGGTAAGGGGTTTCATGGATCAGCCAGATCCGTTCGGATTCACCGGGCTCACCTACGACGACGTGCTGCTCCTGCCGGGGCACACCGACGTCATTCCGAGTGAGGCGGTCACCAAGTCCCGCTTGACCCGGCGAATCGACGTGTCGTTGCCGCTGCTCTCGAGCGCCATGGACACCGTCACCGAGACGCGCATGGCCATCGCCATGGCCCGCGAGGGCGGCCTCGGAATTCTGCACCGCAACCTCTCGATCGGCGACCAGGCCGAACAGGTCGACCTGGTCAAGCGCAGCGAATCCGGAATGATCACCAATCCGGTCACCACTTCGCCCGACGCGACCGTGGCCGAGGTTGACGCCCTGTGCGGCCAGTTCCGCATCAGCGGGCTACCCGTCATCGACGGCGCGGGTGTTCTCGTCGGAATCATCACCAACCGTGACATGCGCTTCGTGCCCCACGCCAAGAAGGCTCTCACCCGGGTGCGCGAGATCATGACGACGTCCCCGCTGATCACCGGCAAAGTCGGTATGGCCCCCGAAGATGCACTCGCGATCTTCGCCAGGCACAAGATCGAGAAGCTCCCGCTGATCGATGCCGGCGGAAAGCTCACCGGTCTGATCACCGTGAAGGACTTCGACAAGAGCGAAGAGTATCCCCTCGCCACCAAGGATGACGGTGGGCGCCTGCGTGTCGGCGCGGCGATCGGCTTCTTCGGCGACGCCTGGGAGCGCGCGAGCGCCCTGCTCGAATCGGGGGTGGACGTGCTCGTAGTGGACACCGCCAACGGCGACAGTGCCGGCGTGCTCGACATCATTCGCCGTCTAAAATCAGACAAGGCCTTCGCCGACGTTGACGTGATCGGTGGAAACGTAGCCACCCGTTCGGGCGCCCAGGCGCTCGTCGACGCGGGCGCTGACGCCATCAAGGTGGGCGTGGGTCCCGGCTCCATCTGCACCACCCGCATCGTGGCCGGTGTGGGTGTTCCTCAGATCACTGCCGTCTATCAGGCCTCGCTTGCCGCACGCGAAACCGGTGTTCCGGTCATCGCCGACGGCGGACTGCAGTACTCCGGTGACATCGCCAAGGCCCTCGTGGCCGGCGCCGACACCGTCATGCTCGGCTCCCTGCTCGCCGGCTGCACCGAAAGCCCCGGCGAACTCGTGTTCGTCAACGGCAAGCAGTTCAAGACTTACCGCGGCATGGGATCGCTCGGCGCGCTGCAGACCCGCGGCTCAAAGACCTCGTATTCCAAGGACCGCTACTTTCAGTCCGACGTGCCGAGCGATGAGAAGCTCATTCCCGAGGGCATCGAAGGCCAGGTTCCGTACCGCGGCCCGCTCGCGGCGGTGGCCTACCAGCTCACCGGCGGCCTGCGTCAGTCCATGTTCTATGTGGGCGCCCGCACCATCGCCGAGCTCAAGCAGAAGGGCAAGTTCGTGCGCATCACGCCCGCCGGGCTCAAGGAATCGCACCCGCACGACGTGCAGATCGTGGTCGAGGCGCCCAACTACCGCCGCTAGTCATTGCCGAACCCAGCCCGGATGGCTGCTGGTATCCGGGCTTAGTTCGTTTTGTAGTGCTCCACGACGAGGGCCCGGTACGGGTCGGCTAAACTGAAACCATGGAAATCGAGATCGGCCGTTCCAAGCGCGCACGCCGCGTGTACGCCTTCGACGACATCGCGGTGGTGCCCAGTCGGCGCACCCGCGACCCGGAGGACGTGTCGGTCGGGTGGACCATCGACGCCTACCAGTTCGCCATTCCGGTGCTCGCGGCACCGATGGACTCCGTCGTCTCGCCCACCACCGCCATCATGATGGGCCAGCTCGGCGGCGTCGGCGTGCTCGACCTCGAAGGTCTGTGGACCCGGCACGAGAACCCCGAGCCGCTGCTCGCCGAAATTCGCAGACTGCCCGCTGACACGGCGACCGCCCGCATGCAGGAGATGTACTCCGCCCCGATCCAGCCGGCGCTCGTCACCGCCCGCCTCGCCGAGATTCGCGCCGGCGGCGTCACAGTGGCCGGGGCCCTCTCGCCCCAGCGCACCCAGGAGCTCTACGAAACCGTCGTCGACGCTGGCGTTGATCTGTTCGTCATTCGCGGCACAACCGTCTCGGCTGAGCACGTGTCGCAGAACCAGGAACCGCTCAACCTCAAGAAGTTCATCTACGAACTCGACGTTCCCGTCATCGTCGGCGGCGCGGCCACCTACACGGCTGCCCTGCACCTCATGCGCACCGGAGCCGCGGGCGTTCTGGTCGGTTTCGGCGGAGGAGCCGCGTCGACCACCCGCACGACCCTCGGCATCCACGCCCCGATGGCGACCGCGGTAGCAGACGTTGCCGGCGCGCGTCGCGACTACATGGACGAATCGGGTGGCCGCTACGTGCACGTCATCGCCGACGGTGGCCTCGGCACGTCGGGCGACATCGTCAAGGCCGTCGCCTGCGGCGCCGACGCCGTCATGCTCGGCACCGCGCTGGCCCGGGCAACGGATGCCCCCGGTGGCGGATTCCACTGGGGCGCCGAGGCACACCACGCGCAGCTGGCGCGTGGCAAGCGGGTCGAGGTCGGCTCCGTCGCCCCGCTCGAGGAGATTCTGTACGGCCCGGCGCCGGTCGCCAACGGCACCGCCAACCTGATCGGCGCGCTGCGTCGGTCGATGGCAACCACCGGCTACTCCGATCTCAAAGAATTTCAACGGGTTGAAGTGGTTGTCGCGCCGTACCGAGTGAACTAGCGTCGAAGATAGACGTACTTTTCTTCGATCACCCGCAACAATGTTGTCGCAGCACGCCCTGACCTCTCGTCTTGAACACTGAGTCTGAACAGGAGTAGCAATGGCTTCCCACAATTCGGTTACCCGGTCCACAAAATTAGGGCCTGAGGAGCGGGTCGCCGCTCTCACCAAGCTCAAAGACAAAGAACTCGACATTCTTGTCGTCGGCGGCGGCATCGTCGGCGCCGGCGCCGCCCTTGATGCCGTCACGCGCGGCTTGAGTGTGGGCATTCTGGAAGCGCGGGACTGGGCGTCGGGCACGTCGAGCCGGTCGTCCAAGCTTGTGCACGGCGGCATCCGCTATCTGGAACAGCTCGACTTTCGTCTGGTGCGCGAGGCCCTCACCGAGCGGGGCCTGCTGCTGCAGCGAATCGCGCCGCACCTCGTTAAGCCGGTGCGGTTTCTGTACCCGCTCAAGAAGCGCTTCACCGAACGGTTCTACATCGGCGCCGGCATGCTGCTCTATGACATTTTCTCGTACACCGGCGGGCGCCCGCCCGGTGTGCCGCACCACCGCCACCTGTCGAAGAGCCAGGTGCAGAAGCTCATTCCGAGCCTCGCCAATGACGTCCTGGTCGGCGGCATCACGTACTACGACGCCCAGGTCGACGATGCCCGCTACGTGTCGTCGCTCGTGCGCACGGCTTCGTTCTACGGTGCGCACGCGGCCAGCCGGGTGCGGGTCGAGGGGTTCATCAAGGTGGGGGAGCGCGTCGTGGGCGTGCACGCCCACGACCTGCAGACCGACGAACACTTCGACGTTCGGGCCAAGCAGGTCGTGAACGCGACCGGCGTCTGGACCGATGACACCCAGCGCATGGTCGGCGAACGCGGCACCTTCAAGGTGCGGGCGTCGAAGGGCGTGCACCTCGTGGTGCCGCGCGACCGGTTCCAAAGCGCCATGGGTCTGCTGCTGCGCACCGAAAAGAGCGTCCTGTTCGTGATTCCGTGGGGCCGACACTGGCTCATCGGCACGACCGATACCGACTGGCACCTCGACAAGGCGCACCCGGCCGCGACAGCAGCCGACATCGATTACATTCTCGAACACATCAACTCCGTGCTGAGCGTGCCGCTCACCCGCGAAGACGTCGAGGGCGTCTACGCCGGGCTGCGTCCGCTCCTGGCCGGTGAGAGTGACCAGACCTCGAAGCTGTCCCGCGAACACCTTGTCGGGCACTCCGTGCCCGGCCTCGTCGTGATCGCCGGCGGCAAGTGGACCACCTACCGCATCATGGCCAAAGACGCAGTGGATGCCGCGGTCTCGGCCCTCGACGGACGCATCCCCGGGTCGGCGACCCACGACATCCCCTTGCTGGGGGCTGAGGGATACCAGGCCGCCTGGAACAAGCGCGGCAAGATCGCCAGGGCGTTCGGACTGCACACGGTGCGGGTGGAACACCTGCTCAACCGCTATGGCACCCTCGCCGACGAACTGCTCGACCTGATCAGGGCGAACCCGGCGCTCGCCGAGCCGTTGCCCGGCGCCGACGACTACATCGGTGCCGAGGTCGTCTATGCGGCCTCACACGAGGGCGCCCTGCACCTCGAAGACGTGCTCGCCCGTCGCACCCGCATCTCGATCGAGGCGTGGGACCGCGGGGTCTCGGCTGCGCCGGTCGCCGCCGCGCTGATGGCCGGCGTTCTTGGCTGGGACCAGGAGCGCGTCGACCGCGAGGTGGGCTTCTACCTCACCCGGGTCGCCGCCGAGCGTGCTTCGCAGGAGGAGCCCAACGACGAATCCGCCGACCGAGTGCGCCTCGAAGCCCCCGACATCGTGGTCACCAACTAGCGCGCCGGCCCGCGCGCCCGCTCCCTATCGCGCGCCCGCTCGCCGAGTTCACCGCGCCACGTACCGGTGGCCGCGCCACCTATAACTGGCGCGGCGACCGGTAACGGGCGCGGCGACGGTTCAACCACCCAGGCACGCCACCGAAAACTGGCGCGGGCACCGATACCGGGCGCGGCGAGGGCGCAACTCACCGGCGTCGGGTGCGACCATGACGTCTGGCAGGGGCGAGCAGCCAGGTCGGGGTCGCTACCGGACCCGAGGTACGCCGATGCGCGCGAGGTACGCTCCGAACGCTGCGAGGTCGCGCGCGATCGGCCAGTCCCACCGTGAAACGGATGGCCCGCACGCGCGAATTCGATCTTCACGGTGCTTCTCGTCCATGACGACCTCGGCGGTGGTGCGTCCGCGGGTGTACGCGTCCTTCAGATACTTGCCGAGCTCGTCGAACTCCGCGACCTTGTTGATGCTTCGCCAGAAGAAGTCGACAAAAGCGATGAACCCGGCGGCATCGTCGAAGCGTACCTGCAGCTCGGGAACGGCGAACCCGAGCAAGAACATGTGCGCGCGGCTGATCGATTCCCCGCCTGAATCGGACTTTGTCGACGCGAAGTCCCCGGCGCGAAGTGCCGCAGTTCTGCCGGAGCAGCGGCCGGAGCAGCCGAGGGTGTCCAGGGCCGCCTGCAACTCGTCGCGCGTGGCCAGCGTCGTTCCCGGGCCGCCTCCGGGTGCCATCATGCGCGGCACGTGGATACTCCGGTCCATCATCGCGACGGCTTGCGGAAACGGCAGAATGCGAGCCATCGCGACAGCGGCGTGCGCCGCCGACGTGACGAACAGTCCACCTCGCATGACGGCCCGGGTTGCCAGGGCGTCCGGGGCGGTGGCGCTGTGCCGCACGATGCCGGGTTTGGAACGACCGCCGGATGCCTGCGGGACATCGATGTGAACATCCGTCGGCCAGCTTGATGGTCGGGGGAACCCCCAGATCGCCGCCGCGGAGTAGTGGGAGAACACCGGCGGATCGGCGCTGACCGCAGCGTAGGCGCGGATGCGAAAAAGGTAGCGCGCGTCGAGATCGAGGCGTTCCCAGTGCGGGGTGGGCAGATAGACGCCGCGCCGCAGCCGGGTGACTCGGCGGTGGGCAAACTCAGTGCGAAGCGCCTCGTGCAGTCCGATCGCCGCAGCATCGCAGGACAGGATGAGGCCGTCTGGCCGCACGCGGGCTGCGGGCAGGTGGTTCGATGCAGGTTCGAAGGGCGCCGTGTTTGCCATGGCCAGAGAATGGCAGCAAATGGGTTGCTTGGGCCGCACGCCGGTGCATCTGTGCATAACTCAGCTCCGTGGTCGCTCACCGCGCCCGGTGCCGGTGGCCGCGCCACCTGGAGCTGGCGCGGCCACCGGCACCGGGCGCTGCGACGGATACGACGGGCGCACGGGGTCAAAAGCGGCTCCGATAGACTGGCAGCACTGCCCCTAAACCTCAGGAGTCATGACAATGGTTGATGTTCGGCGGGTCAAACTTCCCGGCGTGGGTGTGCTGCACACCTTCATCACGGATGACGGCGGCAAGGTTGGCGTTATCGCCCACCGTTCCGGCCACAGCGACCTCATTACCTTCGCCGACGACGAGGGCGGCCCCGACGCGAGTAAGGTTTCGCTGCGGCTCAACGAAGACGAGGCGCATACCCTCGCCGAGCTGCTCGGCGGCACCCAGATCACCGAGTCGCTCACCGCCCTCGACCAGATTCCCGGGCTCAGCATTGACTGGTTCACCGTCGACTACGAAGACCATATCGCCGGCCAGTCGCTCGGCAATCCCGCCGACCGCGGCATCGCCGGACTGACCGTGGTCGCCGTCGTGCGCGGCGAATCCGCCAACCCCGCCCCTGCCGCCGACTTCAAAGTCTTTCCCGGTGACACCCTCGTCGTCGCCGGCTCGCCCGAAAAGGTCGTCAAGGCCTTCGCGTTCTTTCGCACCGGTGAAGTGAAGGCGAAGACCGTCGACGTTCCACCCGGGGGGTAGGCCGATGCACCTGAGCGAAGACCTCCTCGTTCTTGGCATTCTGTTCGTCGTTGCCTACGTTCTTGGCCGCCTGGGCAAACTGATCGGGCTCCCCACCATCCCGATCTATATGATCGTAGGCGTACTCGCGAGCCCGAACACCGACTTCTTCCCCCTCGACTTTCAGTCCAGCGACATCGAGCTCATTGCCGTGTTCGGCTTGATTCTTCTGCTCTTCAGCCTCGGCCTTGAGTTCGACCAGGAAGAGTTCTTCGGCAATGCCAAGACCCTGATCATCTCCGGTGGGTCCTGGGTGCTCATCAACATGGGCGCCGGCTTCATTTTCGGTCTGCTCGTGGGCTGGGGTCCTCGCGAAGCCCTGGTCATCGCCGGCATGACCGGTACCTCCTCGAGCGCGATCATCACCAAACTGCTCATTGAACTGCGGCGCCTCGCAAACAAAGAGACCCCGATGATCCTCGGCGTCACCGTCGTCGGCGACATCTTCATCGCCATCTACCTCTCGATCGTCTCCGTCGTGCTCAGCGGTGCAACCGAGATCTGGCCGATCGTGCTGCAACTTTCCATCGCGTTCCTTTTTCTCGTGGCCATGTTCTCGCTCGCCCGCTGGGGCGGGCGCGTCGTTTCGCGCCTCATGCGCACCAAAGACGACGAACTGTTCACCATTTTGTTCTTCGGCCTCGTGGTGTTGTTCGCCGGTATCGGTGAGATCATCGGCGTCACCGACGCGATCGGCGCATTCCTGATCGGCGTCGTGCTCGGCGCGAGCAGCTACCGTGCCAAGATCGAACGCGTCGCCGTGCCGCTGCGCGATATATTCGCGGCATTCTTCTTTCTTAACTTCGGCCTCGCCCTCGACATGGCCCAGTTCGGTTCGGTGATCGTCGTCGTGCTCATCGCCATCGTGATGACCTTTCTGCTCAGCCTGTTCTCCGGGGCGCTGCTGGCCTGGCTGCACAAAATGGGGCCTCGTGAGGCTCTCAATACTGCCGCCATCTTCGTCAACCGTGGCGAGTTCACCCTGATTCTGGCGACACTGTCGGTGTCGGCCGGGCTCGATCCGCGGCTGCAGCCGTTCGCGGGCCTCTACGTCCTGGTCATGGCTATTCTCGGTCCGCTGTTCGCGGCGAATTCCGAGAAGATCGGATCGGTTCTGCGCCGCCGGGTGCCGGCGTCCGTTGCCGCCCGCCCACCGCGCAACCCGATGCTTGATGAAGAGATCGCTCTCGTCGAGGCGGCGACCGCCGCCCAGGCAGCGGATGCCGACGAGTACACCCGTCGTCCAGCCAAGCGGGTGGTCGACTCGGCCAATTCCCACCCGGCGGCCGATACGGTGAACACAGTGAAACGCTCGCATCCGGCCGATTCTGGTCTGGATCCGATGGCTGATTTCGCTCTCGGTCAGCACTCCCCAGAACCCGATGATGATGCCGACAGACCGGCACGCAAACCCGGGCGAGAAACCCACACAGGTGACTATTCGTGATCAGAATGATGGTGCGCCCCCGCTGGGTGGCCGCACTGCTGCTTGCCCTCGGCATTGCCGCGGCCTTCGCCCTGCTCGGGCACTGGCAGTTGGAGCGCGCCATCGAGTCCGGCGTGGTCGTGGAACGCAGCACCGAAGAGGTGAAGCCGCTCACCGACGTTGCCCAGCCTGACGGCGGGGTGACGCAGATCGCGACCGGCCAAATGGTTACCGCCGACGGCACGTGGGTGGCCGGTGACGAGCAGCTCATCACGACGCGCTTCAACGGCGGCATCTCGGGATTCTGGGTCGTCAGCCATTTTCAGACGGATGCCGACGCCGCCAGCATCGCCGTCGCGCGCGGGTGGGCCCCCGACAAAAGCACTGCCGAGGCCGCCGTGGCCACGCTGCAGGCCGCACCCGAGATCGGCTCTGTCACCCTGACCGGACGCTTTCTCACCGGCGAGGCCCCGGAGCTGCCCGACCCCCAGGGCGACCCAATGGAGCTGACCAAGGTGGCACCATCCGCTCTGATAAATCTGTGGGCTGATTTCACCGATCAGTCGGTGTATTCCGCATATATCGTCGACGCTGCCGCCCCGGCCGGGCTCGACGTGATCGACTCCCCGGTGCCCGACGTTGATCAGTCGCTGAACTGGCTGAACATCTTCTACGCGATCGAGTGGGTCGTCTTCGCCGGGTTCGCAGTGTTCCTCTGGTACCGCCTGGTGCGCGACGCCCTGGAACGCGAGCAGGAAGAGGCAGCGCTCGAAGCGGTGACTGCGAGCGCTCCCAGCGCGGGCGCATAGAATTAGTCCATGCCACTTGAACCCAAGCCCGCCGATATTTCCCGAATCCCCGGTGCGCTTCGGCTCTACCAGGTGTCGTCCATTATCACCGGTGTCTTTCTGCTGCTGCTCTGTGCCGAGGTGTACGCCAAGTTCATCCTCGGCTATGAACTCGAAATGAACGGCGCCGAGGGCTTTCTCGCCTTCGTGCCGCGCGAAACGGTCGCCGCCATCAACCTGAGCACCATCATTTTGATCGTGCACGGCTGGTTCTACGTGCTGTACCTGTTCGCCGATTTTCGGCTCTGGAGCCTGATGCGCTGGCCGTTCCCGCTCTTCGTGCTGATCGCGCTCGGCGGCATCATTCCCACGCTCTCGTTCTTCCTGGAAGGCCCCATGTCCCGCCGTGTCAAGCGTTACCTCGAGCAGATCGAAGTGAAAAAAGCTGCCGAGGTGCGTTCATGAGTGCACTCGTTGACACAGCGGATGCTCCCCTCGCTGACTCCGGTCTCGATCGCCCCGTTCTCGTGGTTGACTTCGGTGCGCAGTACGCGCAGCTGATCGCTCGGCGCGTGCGTGAGGCATCCGTTTATTCTGAAATCGTGCCACACACGATCACCGCCGCCGAGGTGGTCGCCAAGAATCCGCGCGGAATCGTGCTGAGCGGCGGGCCGTCGAGCGTCTACGCCGACGGCGCCCCCAGCTTCGACGCCGACATCTTCGACCTCGGCGTTCCCGTGCTCGGCATCTGCTACGGCTTTCAGGTGATGGCGACCGCCCTCGGCGGCACCGTCGCCCACACCGGAGCCCGCGAATACGGCTCGACCCCGGTCACCGTGAGCAACGGCGACAACGTGCTGCTGGCCGACCAGCCCGACAGCCAGACCGTCTGGATGAGCCACGGCGACTCGGTCGCCACCGCCCCCGAGGGCTTCACCGTGCTCGCCTCGTCGACCTCCACCCCGGTCGCCGCGTTCGCCAACGACAAGAAGCGGCTCTACGGCGTGCAGTGGCACCCCGAGGTCAAGCACTCCGAGAACGGCCAGCACGTGCTCGAAAACTTTCTGCACCGCGCCGCCGGCATCAACCCCGACTGGAACAGCGGCAACGTCATCGCCGAGCAGGTCGCCAAGATTCGCGCCCAGGTCGGCACCGGCAAGGTCATCTGCGGGCTCTCCGGCGGAGTCGACTCCGCCGTCGCCGCCGCCCTCGTGCACAAGGCCATCGGCGACCAGCTCGTCTGCGTCTTCGTCGACCACGGGCTGCTGCGTCAGGACGAACGCCGCCAGGTGGAAGAGGACTACGTCAAGGCCACGGGCATCCGCCTGGTCACCGTCGACGTACGGGAGCAGTTCCTCACCGCTCTCGAGGGCGTCAGCGACCCGGAGACCAAGCGCAAGATCATCGGCCGCGAGTTCATTCGAACCTTCGAGCAGGCCCAGGCCGAACTCATCAAGGAAGCCGCCCAAACCGACGGCGACCCGATCGCCTTCCTCGTGCAGGGCACCCTCTACCCCGATGTCGTTGAATCCGGCGGAGGCAGTGGCACCGCGAACATCAAGAGCCACCACAACGTGGGTGGCCTGCCCGATGACCTCAAGTTCGAACTGGTCGAACCATTGCGCACCCTGTTCAAGGACGAGGTACGCGCGATCGGCGCCGAGCTCGGCCTGCCGGCCGAAATCGTTCAGCGCCAGCCGTTCCCCGGCCCCGGCCTGGGCATCCGCATTGTCGGCTCGATCACCCAGGAACGCCTCGACCTGCTGCGTCAGGCGGACGCGATCGTGCGCTTCGAACTGACCGCCGCCGGCCTCGACCGCGAGATCTGGCAGTGCCCGGTCGTACTGCTGGCCGACGTGCGCTCGGTGGGCGTGCAGGGCGACGGCCGCACCTACGGCCACCCGATCGTGCTGCGGCCGGTGTCTTCAGAGGACGCGATGACCGCCGACTGGACCCGCCTGCCCTACGACCTGCTCGCGAAGATTTCTAATCGCATCACCAACGAGGTCGACGGGGTCAACCGCGTGGTACTCGACGTCACGTCGAAGCCGCCGGGGACCATCGAGTGGGAGTGACCCCGCGCCAGCGTGTCAAGTAGGGCCGGCTCTCGAGCCGGCCCTACTTGTGTCTGCGAGGCATCGGGTCGCCGCCGGGTCATGCCAGTGGTGGGCTGAGCTTATAGCTTGGCGTTTTCCGCCACGGACGCGCTGCGAGCACTCGCGTAGCCTGCCATCGTCTGCCTCCGGATGCGGTCACAACCCTTGAGTTTGATAACGCATCGCGTTGTGCTCGTGCTGTGATTCTGTCTTTTGCCGGAAAGCATGCCGAGCGAGTCTTGCGTCGGAAACACGTCCAACAATTTAGTCCAGATCTGCAGCGCGCTGCGCACCGCAAACTCCTGATCTTGGACGCGGCGGAGACTCTGAAAGATTTAATGATGCCGCCGGGAAACCGGTTGGAGTCGCTGCAAGGTACGAGGCAAGGTCAGCACAGCATCCGGATCAACGCGCAATGGCGAATCTGCTTCATCTGGACGCAGGCAGGACCCGAAGACGTTGAGATTACCCAGTACCACTGAGCGGAGTCAGCATGACGACCGCACATGAACCCATTCATCCCGGCGAGATCCTCCTAGAGGAATTCTTGAAGCCACTTGAGGTCAGCCAGTACCGCCTAGCTCACCAAATCAACGTGCCGCCGCGTCGCATCAACGAAATCGTGCACGGCAAGCGCGCGATCAGCCCCGACACTGCCCTCCGCCTTGCCAAGGCCCTCGGCACTTCGGACCGCTTCTGGATGAATCTGCAGACTCGATTTGATTTGGAAATCAGCGCTGCAGCAAACGAGCATGAACTCAACAACATTCACCTCCTGATCGGCAACTAGCGGAGTCCTGTGCTACCCGCGTGGACCCTGGTTTCGGTGCGGGTATTCATGCGTCTGCTGACGAGATTCGCGTGCACACCCGTGACACGGTCGTGACGCGGTCGTGACACGGTCGGGCACGGCCCCGTCGTGCTCCCGCTGTGGGTGAATGACCACGGCGGCCAGCATCGCGCACCCGATGAAGACAAGGCCGCCGACGGCGATCGGCAGCGACAGGCTGACGAGGGCCAGTATGCCGCCGAGGGCGGACCCGAGGGCCAGACCGACGAGGCTGAGCACGCGTGACGCTGCATTAACGCGTCCTCGCAGAGCGTCGGGGACGAGTCGCTGCCGAAGGGAGTTGGCGCAGATTCCCCACACCACGGCGTGGAGGATGTAGACCGCCAGCAGCACTGCAGCGACCCCGGCGTTGGTGGTAAGCGACAGCGCGAGAAGCGCCGCTGCCCCCGTGAGTAGACTCGCAACAATCGTGCAACGGTAGCCGATCCATCCTCGGACCCGCGCGGTGGTGAATGATCCGATCAAGCCGCCGAGCGCTGAAATTGCGAGGATTAGGCCGTAGCCGACAGCATCGAGGTTGAGGCGCTGGCCGGCAAAGAGAACGAGGATCGAGAAGGGGAGCATGTAGCCCACGCTGGCGAGAGCGCCGATGAGTGCCAGCCCACCGACCGTGCGGTTTTTAACGAGCCACCGGGCACCCTGCATGGCCTTGAGAACAGCGGGCTCGCGTAGCGCAGGCTCAGTCCCCGAGCCGACACCAAACCAGCGGATCGGCAGCGCCAGTGCGAGAAGTCCGGCCGCAGCCCAGAGCCCGCCGATGAGATACATGGGAGCCGCGGCCGCGACGGCAAACACGAGTCCGCCAAGCGGCGGGCCCGCGAACTCATCGGCAATCAGCTGTGCGGCCGAGATTCGACCATTGGCGCGATCCAGCTGCTCGGTGGGCACGATCGAGGGCAGCAGAGAAACGGATGCGTTATCCGCCGCGCTCTCCAGCGTTCCGATCACGGCAAACACGGCGTAGAGCAGCGGCAGGGTTCCCAGCTCTAGCTGAAGGGAGACGGCCAGGGCGATCACGACGAGTCCCCTGATGAGGTTGGCGCCGATCAGCAGGGTGCGTCGATCGACTCTATCGACCCACACCCCGATGGGCAGCGCGACCAGAAGCCGAACCAGGGCGTAGGTTGTCGCCAGACCCGCGACGAGTCGTGGATCGTCGGTGATCGATGCTGCCAAGAGCGGCATCGAGATGAATGCGACCCCGTCAGCGAGATTGGAGGAAGCACTCGATGCCCAGAGCGCTCGAAATGGGCGACCGAGCGACATGACCCCGAGTATATGGCAGGCCCACGCTGCGCTCGCTCACTCGGGCAGTCCTGCAGCAGCCGTGGCGAGCCCTCTACGCAGGACTTCAATTCGCTCAGCGGATCGTGCGTAGACGCTACTTGCGGTCGCTCCGCTGACGACTGCCGTGCCTGGTTCGGCCCGAGGCAGGCTCAGTCCTTGGGTGCCTTGAGGTAGCGACGAATCGCGAGGATGACCACCCAAGCGAGGCCGAGGAGCACGATGGCGCTGCCGATATAACCGAAGATGGCGTTCATGCCGTTTGCTTCGAGCGGGAGCAGCGTGTGCAGGTCAGTGAAACTCATTGCTTAAGCCAACCACAGTGTGGGGTGCGTGGGGTACGAAAAAGCGCCCTCGTTCCTGGGAACGAGGGCGCTTGATCGAGAGCGGGTGCTGCTACTCGCGGGTGAGGGCGAAGATGCGCAGCAGCTCGACGTAGAGCCAGACGACGGTCATCATGATGCCGAACGCACCACTCCAGCCGTACTTTCGCGGCAGGCGGTTGTTGACGCCCTTCTGGATGAAGTCGAAGTCGAGCACGAGCGAATACGCGGCCATGAGCACCGCGAGAATGCCGATGACGACGCCGAGCTTGAGATCGATGCCGAGAATGCTGATGCTGGCACTGCGCATGCCGAACGCCTGGTCGGTGCCACCGAAGATCATCATTCCGAGGTTGACCAGCGAGAACACGCCGTAGCCGACCATGGCGATCAAAAAGACCTTGGTCGCCTTCTTCGAGGCACGGATCTTGCCGCTCTTGAACAGCAGCAGGGTGACCACGACGACGACGAGGGTTGCGAGGACGGCCTGAGTGACGATGCCGGGATAGATGACCTCAAACACACTGGAGATGCCACCAACGAACAGGCCCTGCGCCGCGCCGAACGCGAGGATCAACGGAGCCGACGGCTCTTTCTTGAAAGTGTTGACCAGTCCGAGCACGAAACCGGCGATCGCACCAAGAATGAACAGGAACGGCAGCACCGGAGTGGCGACCCAGGAGATCACCGCTGCTACGAGCAGCAGCGCGAACCCGAGGCCGGTCTTGGTGATGGTGTCTTCGTAGGTCATGCGTTCGGTGTCTTGCGAACCAGCGGAGGGCCGGTTGTACATCGACTGCAGATCGTTGTCAGAAAGGGCCTGCGACGACGCCACTGCGCCACGAGCGCCGAACGCCTCGTTGCGGGAGAAAGCGGGGTTGGAGGATGCCATGGGTTGAGCACTCACAATCAGCTGGTGGAGTATTCGATGCGCGCGGGTAAACCAACGCGCAGCGCCTGGTGCGGCACATCGACAACGGTACCCGAAAGTACATGCAAATACGCAGTAGATCAGCTGATTTGCAGCAATGCGGGTCGTGTTTCAGGCAGTGTTGCAGGCCGCGACGGCTGGGGCAGGACGGGGCAGTGTTGCCGGCCCCCAGCATCCGTTCTGGTGGCGCGGTTAGCCTGAAACCATGTACCCGATCGTCATTGGCCACCGCGGGGCAAGCGGCTACCGGCCCGAGCACACCCGTTCAGCGTTCGAGCTCGCGTTCGCCCTCGGTGCCGATGCCGTCGAACCCGACCTGGTCGCGACCCGCGACGGCGTGCTCGTCATCCGCCACGAGAACGAGATTTCGGGCACAACGGATGTCGCCTCCCGGCCCGAATTCGCCGCTCGCCGCACGGAGAAACACATAGACAAAACGCGCGTCACCGGGTGGTTCACCGAGGACTTCACCTGGGCCGAACTGAGCACTCTGCGCGCCAGGGAACGCCTGCCCGCCCTGCGGCAGAGCAACACGACCTTCGACGACCAACAGCCGATTCTGCGACTGCGTGACCTGTTCGACCTTGTCGACGCCGCGGCCGAGCAGACCGATCGTGTGCTCGGCATCGTCGCCGAGATCAAGCACGCCAACTATTTCGCCGCACTCGGCCTGCCGCTGCCGGAACTATTCGCCGCCGAGGTCTTCGCGGCCGGCTGGAACACCGACCGGCTCACCGTGGAAAGCTTCGAACCGAGCGTGCTCGCCCAAGTTCGAGCCAACGGCGTGCGCGGCAAACGTATCTTTCTACTCGAAGACCACGGGCATCCGGTCGACCAGCTCGTCGATGAGCGCGCCGATCGGGGCGCCGGGGCTCTGAGCTATGCCGACCACCTCACCGCCGACGGCCTCGCGAGCCTCGCGGTGGGACGCTCGATTACTCGGGCGGCCGGCGGCATCCGCAGCAGCATGGCCACGAGCACGGCGACGAGCACGGCCACGAGCGACACCGGTCGTGACGGCTGGGGCCTCGACGGCATCAGCGTGCCCAAATCGCTCATCCTCAAAACGGATGACGCGGGCGAGGTCACCGGGGCAGCCGCTCTGGTCGACGACGCCCACGCCGCGGGGCTGGAAATCTACTGCTGGACCCTGCGCCCGGAAAACAAGTTTCTGGCGAAAACGTTTCAGAGCGGCACCCGCGCAGCAGACTTCGGCCACTGGCAGTCGGAGTTTCGTGTCATTCTCGACTCGCGCATCGACGGCGTGTTCGCCGACCATCCCGATCTTGCCGTGCGCGTACGCGACGAAATGGGCTGACCAGCCCTCGTGTCCGGCCCTCGTGTCCGGGGCCTCGCCTACACTGGAAATCGATATGACCACACCTCTTAACGCGGAATCCGCGCCCGCAACCTCTAATCGTTCGGCCACGCCGATCATTCTCGATGCCCATGGACAAGCGGCGAATGGATACCCGGGCACCGGCAGCGCTGCGCAAAGCCCACTGCTCGACGGGCTGAACCCGCAGCAGAAAGAGGCCGTCGAATACCGAGGGCAGGCGCTGCTCATCATCGCCGGCGCCGGCTCGGGCAAGACCAGCGTGCTCACCCGCCGGGTCGCGAGCCTGCTCGAAACCCGCGATGCGTGGCCGAGCCAGATTCTCGCGATCACCTTCACCAACAAGGCCGCCGCCGAAATGCGTGAGCGCGTGCACGCCATCCTCGGCCAGGGGTCCGACGGAATGTGGATCAGCACCTTCCACTCCTCGTGCGTGCGTATTCTGCGCCGTGAAGCTGAGAAGATCGGCCTGTCGAGCACGTTCAGTATCTACGACTCGGCCGACAGCAAGGTCACGCTCAAGCGAATCATCAAGGGGCTCGACGCCGACACCTACGGGTTCACGCCCGGGTCCGCGGGCGCCAAGATCTCCAAGCTCAAGAATGAGCTCGCCGATGCCGACTCCTACGCCCGCAACGTGAACATGAGCGACCCGCAAGAGGTCATGTTCGTCGAAATCTTTCGGCAGTACACCGCCAGGCTGCGCGCCGCAAGCGCGCTCGACTTCGACGACCTCATCGGAGAGACCGTCTACCTGTTCCGCGCGTTCCCCAAGGTCGCCGCGCTCTATCGGCGTCGGTTTCGGCACCTGCTGGTCGACGAATATCAGGACACCAACCACGCCCAGTATGCCCTCGTGCACGAGCTCACCCGCCCGGTCACGGCCGAGCTTGCCCAGGAGATGGAAGAGGACGGCGTGCACGTGCGCAACCTACGCGACGCCACCGGCGCCATTCCCGGGGCGTCGCTCACCGTGGTCGGCGACTCCGACCAGTCGATCTATGCCTTTCGAGGGGCCGACACTCGCAATATCAGCGGGTTCGAGCGCGACTACCCGGGAGCGAAGGTGATTCTGCTCGAGCAGAACTACCGTTCGACCCAGAACATCCTCTCGGCGGCGAACGCGGTGATCGGCCACAACTTCGACCGCACCGACAAGAAGCTGTGGAGTGCGGGCGGCGACGGCGAAAAAATCGTCGGCTACACCGCGTACTCCGGGCACGACGAAGCGCAGTTCGTATCCGACGAGATTCAGGTGCTGCACGCGGCCGGCATGGCCTACCGCGACATGGCTGTGTTCTATCGCACCAATGCGCAGACCCGAGCGCTCGAAGAGATTCTGGTGCGCTCGGCCACGCCGTACCGGGTCGTGGGCGGCACCAAGTTCTACGAGCGGGCTGAGATAAAAGATGCCCTGGCCTACCTCATCGCCGTCGCCAATCCGGTCGATGAACTCGCCCTGCGCCGCGTTTTGAACACCCCCAAGCGTGGCATCGGCCCGGCCACCGAGACCGGGCTCTCGAGTTTCGCCGACGACAACGAGCTCACCTTTCGGCAGGCCATGCGCACCTCCGCAGCCCTCGGCCTCGGCCCGAAGGTGACCGGCGCCATCCTTAAGCTCGCCGAACTGCTCGATGCGGCCGCGCTCATGCTCGTGCCCACCGCGGTCACCGATGACGGTGTGGGGGTCGGCGGCGCGAATGTCTCCGAGGTGCTCGAGTTTCTGTTGAACGGGAGCGGACTGCTCGCCGGCTTACGAAACAGCCGCGACCCGCAAGACGAGGTGCGTGCCGAGAACATCGAGGAGCTCGTCGCCCAGACCAAGGATTTCAACAAGGAGAACCCCGACGGCGGGCTCGTCGACTTTCTCACCCAGGTGTCGCTTGTCGCGGCGGCCGACGATCTCGACGATGCCTCTGGCACGGTCTCACTGATGACCCTGCACACCGCGAAAGGCCTCGAATATGAGGCCGTGTTCCTCACCGGTGTCGAGGAGGGGCTGCTGCCGCACCAGATGTCGGCGAACGAACCCGGGGGCCCGGCCGAAGAACGACGCCTGTTCTACGTGGGCATCACACGGGCGCGCAAGCGGCTCTACCTCTCACTCGCCATGACCCGGGCGCAGTTCGGCGACATCAACGTGGCGATGCCAAGCCGCTACCTGCAGGAGATTCCGGCCGAACTGATCGATTGGAAGCAGTCGCCGGGCATGGCCAATTCTCGCGGCGGTACCCAGCCGCGCGCTCTCAATGCCCGCCGCGACGGCGGATTCGGTGGCTTCGGTAACTCGCTGGGCGTGTCGAGCAATTCCAGCGACGGCTTCGGCGGGCGCAGCAAGCAGCAGGCCGGACTACCGCCGGGCAAACCGAAGACCGAGTGGGCGAACAGGATCACCGGAACGGTGCGCGACAACGGCAGCCTCGAGCTGGCGGCGGGCGACCGCATCCGTCACCATGACTTCGGCGAGGGCCGGGTCAACCAGGTCACCGGCGAGGGCACGAAGCGCATCGCACACGTGCAGTTCGATACCGCGGGCGCCAAGAAACTGTTGATCAAGATCGCTCCGATCGAAAAGATCTAGCCTGCACCCCGTTGGTCCCGCTCGGGACACCCAGCCCGAAAGCGTGAGAGTGGAAGGCGCGCTCCCTGCGCGCCTTCCACCGCATGATCGGCACGACGCTCGGGGTCGGCCTGACCGTGCTCGTTTTACTGCCGGGCCCACTGGTTACCGTGCTCATTCTGATCATCGCGCTCGGCCAATTCGGTGCCGAAATTCTCATCGGCCGACACTACGGAGCCGCCCTGATCTCAGTGACCCCGCTCGCTCTGACCGTGGTTCACCTCACGAGTCCGGTTGCGATGACGACGCTGTGAGCATCCGTGAACTGGCCTCGACCCCCATCTGCCCGCCGATAACGAGGCATTGACGACACACAGATTGTTCACAGGTTGTCGATAGCTGTTCGATGGGCGCTCGCCTGATGCTCTACTCATGAGCCTCGACACACGTACCACCCGAACCGGCCCGGCGCCCGTGCACCGCGCGCACGGTGCCACGGTGCACCCGGCCTACAAGAAGCGGATGCGCCTGGCCGACAGCCTGCAGATTCTCTGCGTTTTGTCGGTCGCCGTCGTCATCGCCATCTTTCTCGCTGATGGGGGAGCCGCCCGGTTCGGTACCGCGGCTGAAGCCTTCACCTCCCTCGGAATCGTCGCCGGCCTCGTCGGCACCGACCTTCTCCTCGTAATGCTCGTCCTGGCCGCCCGGCTGCCCCCGATCGACCGCGCGTTCGGCCATGACCAGGCCATGGCCGTGCACCAGTCGCTCGGCAAGCCCGCCCTGCATCTCATTCTTGGTCATGCCGCGCTGCTCATCGCCGGCTATTCGCTCGCCGAAAACGTGAACGTGTTCGTCGAGATCTGGAACATGTTCACGAGCCTGCCCGACATGCCGCTCGCCTTTCTCGGACTGGCGCTCATGATCGGCGTCGTCATCACCTCGCTCGTGGTGGTGCGCCGCAAGTTTCGCTACGAGGCTTGGCATGCCGTGCACCTGCTCGCCTACCTGTCAGTGCTCGTCGCCATTCCGCACCAGTTGAGCGTGGGCAACCTGCTCAGTGAGGGCGCCATCGCCCGCTACTACTGGCTCGCTCTCTACGTGGCGGTCGCCGGCTCCATCATCTTGTTTCGGTTTCTGCTGCCGGTCACCCGGTCGTTGCGCCACCGCATCGTCGTGGACCGCGTGGATGCCGTCGCTCCCGGCGTGGTCTCGATCACGTTGCCGGGTCGGCAGCTGGACAAGCTCCGGGCGACCTCCGGACAGTTTTTTGTCTGGCGGTTCTGGGCCCACGGACTCTGGTGGCAGGCACACCCCTTTTCCCTGTCGTCGGCTCCGAGCGAGCGCGGCCTGCGCATCACCGTTCGTGGTCTCGGCGACGCGTCCCAGCAGCTTCCCCAATTGACGCGCGGCACCCGGGTGAGTTTCGAAGGGCCCTACGGACTGTTCACCCAGAACGCCCGCACATCTCCCCGCGTGGTGCTGATCGCCGCCGGAATTGGTGTCGCTCCCATTCGCTCGCTGCTGGAAACCGTGTCCTTCGCGCCCGGCCACGCCACCGTGCTGCTGCGCTCTCACTCCCTCGGCGATACGTACCTCGTCGACGAAGTCACTGATCTGTGCCGGATGCGCGGCGCCGAGCTGCGCATCTTTGCCGGCAAACGACCCACGGGAGTCAGTACCTGGCTGCCAGCGGATGCCGCCCGGGCCGGCATCACCCTGCGCAAGATCGTGCCCGAGCTCCAACAGGCCGATATCTACATCTGCGGCCCCCGCCCGTGGACCGACGCCGTCGTGCGCGATGCTCGCGCCGGCGGGGTTCCCAAGAAGCAGATCCACTACGAAAGGTTTGACTGGTGAGAGCGCGCGCCGCGATAGCCGCCACCCTCGCGTCGCTGTCTGTCGTCGCAATCGGCTGGGAGCTGGGCGCGGCCCAGATCGATGCCGCACAGAATCTGGCCGCAACGTCGGGCACCACGAGCACCGTGCCAGCGACTGCCGCCGCTCAAGCTGCTGCTGCGTCTACCGCCGCGGATGCCTCCGGCTCGACCGCAACTGCGGCCCCAGCGTACGCGGCTCCAGCGACCGCGGTTCCAGCGAACGTGGCTCCCGCGGTCGCGGCGTCTGGCACCTTCACGGGATCGGTCGCTCCGACCCGGTTCGGCAACGTACAGGTCTCGGTGACCATCAACGCCGGTGTGATCTCCGGCGTCACGCCCCTACAGCTGACCAACCACGACGGGCGCTCGGTACAGATCAGCAACTACGCCGCCCCGGTTCTGCTGTCCGAGATTCTCTCGGCGCAGTCGGCGAGCGTACACAATGTCAGCGGCGCGACCTATACCACCGATGGCTACCTGCAATCACTCCAGTCGGCACTCGATGCTGCGGGGTTCTGAGCCGGCGCGCGTGAGGACCGCGGCCGGATCGGGGGCGGCAGCCGGGTTCCCGTCGATGGGCACGGTCATCAGCCTACGGCTCGGCGAGGCCGATGGCGGGTTCGTTCTGCACGACGATGCGCTCGACGGTATCCAGAGGGAGGCTGACCACGCTGCCCAGCGGGTCGCTTGCGCGGCCGCGCGGGCGATCGTGGAGCCGGTGTTTCACCGCTGGGATGAGCGCTTCAGCCTGTACCGGGAGTCTTCGGAGCTGAGTCGCATCGCGCGCGGGGACATCCGCTTGCCTGAAGCCAGTGAGGCCGTACGTGATTGCTACGCCCTGGCGCTCGACTGGCGCGACCGTACCGATGGAGTGTTCACGCCGCATCGGGCAGACGGGGTGATCGACCTCTCCGGGGTCGTCAAGGCGCTCGCGATCGCCGAATCCGATGCGGCGCTGCGCACTGCAGGGCTGCATGACTGGACGGTCAACGCCGGTGGCGACATTCTTGTGTGCGGGGGATTGAACCCGGGCTCCGAATGGACCGTGTCGATCGTGAACCCCCGGGATCGGCTGGACGCACTCGTCACCGTGCCGCTGCGCATCCCGATGCGGGCCGTGGCCACGTCGGGCAGCGCCGAGCGCGGCGAGCACATCTGGACTCCGGCGCCCGGCGGCCTGTCGCCGTTTTGGCAGGTCAGCGTGTTTGCTGCCGATATCGTGACCGCCGACGTGCTCGCGACGGCAATCGTCGCTGGCGGCGAAGCCACCCTGAACCGGTGCACCGAACGCTTTTCGATTGACGTGTTCGCCGTCCTGCGCGACGGGCAGCTGCTTGCGACACCCGGGCTGCGCCAGGTCAATCCGGCCCGCACTGACCCTTGTTGACGTCTGGTACGAGGGGTCGCTTGGCGCGCGAGTATGTGTGGGTGGTCCCGGTGACGCCTAATCCAGGCCGAGCAGACGGTGTTCCGGGTCGAGGGCACCCAACATTCGGCCACAGATCTCGCTCAGTTGCGCCACGTGACGCTCGCTCAGCGGGTCGAACACGACGGTGCGCACCTCTTCGACGTGTCCGGGCGCGCTCGCCACGACCTTGGCCCAGCCCTGCTCGGTGAGATTGGCGAGGGAGGCGCGGGCATCCGTTCGTTGGGTTTTTATTGCCCTACTCGGGCCGAACGACATGCAAGCCAACCTGCGCGGCCGCGGCGCTCTGCTGTGCGTCATAGGTAATGAATTCGTCGGCCTCGCTGCGAAGTGCAGCGGCAATGTGCATCGCATCGAGGCTGCGAAGACTTGTTCCCTGGATCAGCCCTGCTTCCCGACAGAGCGCCCGGTCCATTTCCAGAAGCGTCACCTGGGAGATGATGGCCGTCACGTCAGTCTGGGGGATCCGCGTTCGCGTTGCCGTACGACGTAGTTCCGTTTCGAGCAAGGTCGCAGAAACGAGGATAGAGTCCCCTGCAACATCATCAAGGTGCGCGGTCAGGGCCGGTGACTCGGGCTCGTCTGAGATGAGTTTCGCGACGGCGGAGGTATCCAGATAGGTAATCACCGTTCTTCTCGAAGCTCGTCAAGAATGGCACCGGTTCCACCGGGGATGGTTCTCCGCTGCACGTCGCTCAAGCGGCCTCGCTTGCGCGCGGGATAGTGCTTGATCCCTGACAGTGGCGGGGCTGGCGGCGGTGAGAGCACGGCGACGACTTCACCATGATTCGTTATCTGGAAGGTCTCGCCAGCTTCGACCGCACGCAGGACCTCAGCGCTGTTGTTGCGCAGCTCGCGATGCGGGATCGTTCGTGTCGTGCCCACGAGTGCAGCACTCGTAGCACTCTGCGTATATTCTCTGACCCTCGCCACGCGGCGTTCTACGAACGCGACGCCATCGTCGACTCTCATTCCGGTGACAGCTCGTTCTCACTCTTGGCCCGTCGTTGCTGGCCGGTGCCGGGCAGAAACTCCGGCTCGCGGAAGGTATCCGTTGGGAACGTGGCCGGCACGAATGACATGACCGCAGTTCATCAGGAGTTCGATAAAACTCGAACATGATTCATCTGTTTAATCCTTGTTTACTTCTTTTTCCTTGGTTATCACCCGACAAGGAGGCGGTGCGCGAACGGGTGCGACGCACGAGGGCGGTGATCGCGCGCCAGCCGATCAGAAAGTCGCCGAGCACGACAGTCATGACGATCGCGAAGCTCACGTGCACACCCTGACCGCTCACAACCCGCAGCAGCAATGAAGTACGTCAGAAATTTAGGGGATACGAGCGAATAAATCGTCGATCGTTCCGACCACGGGCATGTTCGTCGCGTTGCTCGAGACGTACACCGTGATTCCGAGACCGCCGGCCGTTTGGAGCCCGGCCGTCGCATCCGTGACCGTACGTTGCCACGTCGTCGGCTCGGCACCGCTGACCGGCCAGACCTTCGCCTGCACCGTAGTCGGATTCACCCCCGTGACCTGCACCCGAACGTTGAGCCGGTCTCCGGCGGCCACCGTCAGACCCGGCACGTTGATCGCGGACTGAAGAACGACCTCCCCAGAGCCGGAGCCGTTCACACGCACCAGCGAGAGGGCGACCAGCCCGGAGGAGCGCAAGACGATCTTCGCCTGATAGGCACCAACCCCGACAATGCGCCGACCACTGGCCGAGATGAAGATACCGCCCCCGGTGGCAACCTTGTCGGAAGACACGACGAACTGCACATCGGTCTGCGCCTGGGATACCTGGGCGAGATAGGCGTTGGCCGTCACCCCGGCCGTCGCAACTCGAATGCGCGCCGCGCCGTCGACCGAGAACATGGTGGAACTCCCAGTCGTGGTCCACGCCCCGCCCACCTCGGCCGTGCCGAGGCCGTTCGTCACCGTTCGTGAGAAGGAATCCACGGCGAAGGGCGGCGTTCCGGTGCTGACGACGACGGGGCGCGTCGTGCTGCCGGTCGCACTTGCATTGTCGGTCACGGTGAGCGTCACGGTGTAGGTCCCGGCCGTCGCAAAGCTGTGGGCAGCGGTCGCACCGGTCCCGACTGCTCCGTCGCCCCAGTTCCAGGCGTAGCCCGTTATGGTCCCGTCCGGGTCGCTCGAGGCACTCGCGTTGACGCTGCAATCGAGCGCAGTGCAGGCGGCCGTGAAGGAGGCGACGGGCGCCTGGTTGACGGGCGTGGCGCCAGCGGTGATCGTGAAGGCATCCGTGAACGTGCCGCCCAGCACGGGCAGGAACCGCGCCGTGAGCGTATCGGCGGTCGTGCTCACATCGAGGTAACCGAAGGTGGGATTGGAGTTGAGCCCCGCTGACGCCGCAAAATACGGTGCCTCCGAGTCCCCGATCGTGAGGTCCCGAAGCGGCGTCCCTCCCGTGCCGACGGTGTCAAATACGGTGCCGGCTCCCTTGACGAGCGCATTGTCGCCGTCGGCGACACAGCCGGCCGTGAAAGTCCCCGGCACGATCGCAGTGCAGGATGCGCCGAGCGCAAGCTGTTTGCTGCGCGCGTAGTTGTGCTCGTGGCCGGTCAGTACGAGGTCGACCCGTTTAGAGACGAGGAGGTTCATCAGATCGGCGCCGGATTCGCACCCGCCCCGCCCGACCGAGATGCATTGCTTGTGCATACCGACGACGACCCAGGGAATACCGGCGCCGCGTGCACCGTCGATCGTATTCGAGGTCCACTGGTACCGCGGGGTGCCCACCGCGTACGACCAGACACCATCCACGAAGGTCAGCTCGGGAGAGATCATGATGAATCGCACGACCGGATTGACCTGCGGGACGTCGACGTAGTACTGGCGACCGTAGGTTCCCACCACGCCAGGAAGTTGGTTCGGCAGGCACGCCGTGAAGTCGTTGATATTGCCGTTCAGGCCATTGCTCTCGTGGTTTCCGGAGATCGCCTCGAACGGGAATCCGGCACCGACCCTCGTTGTGACGAAGTCACACCAGGTCTGTTCAGCCCCGGTGGAGCCGTAGCTCAGGTCGCCGAGCGTGAAGTGGGCATCGGGACGTGCCGCGCCGACCTGGCTCAACATCGCGCTCGCGGCCGCGCTTGCGCTCACGTCTCCTGCCGCGGTGAAGTGTACTGTTCCCTGGGCAGCCACCGCCGGGACGATCGCGGCGGGCGACGGGGTCGACCCCACGAATGCGGCCAAGACGAGGGCCGCGCCGGTGGCCCCCGCGGCAAATGACCTGCGTGCATTCATGGCCGACTCCTCATACCTCTGCCGCGTTCGACGATTGGCACCGGACACCTCAAGAGGTGCGTGACACGCGTCTTGCAAAGCAGAATAGACCCTGCGCGCGGGTGAGGCAATGACCCGTCCGCAACGGGATCGATCGACCGATAAGGGATGTCGGTGGCGCGCTTCCCGAGCTAAACGGAGCCTTCAGCATCGGCAGAATCGTATCGATGACGTACCATGCGTCGCCTCTCATCGCGCTGATGATCGTCAGAAGTACCGATTCTCCTCGGTGTAAAGCACTCGGCCATCAATAGCGAAATTGCGGTCAGGCTCTTCGTCGTCTAAGAGATCCTGCGAAAATTCAATCTGGTCGGTCTGCTCGGCCGCCACGATGGCTGACCCCAGGGGAGTCAGCCCAGGGGCCTTGTCGAGGGAATCCCATCCGTCTGCGTGCGCCAGTTCGTAGAGTGCTGCGCCCAAATGGCTGACCGTCGATTGCGCGTTGACTTCTGATTCACCGGGTCGATTTTCGAGGAATTTCCGCCGTCCGGCGGCAAGAACTTCATCGTCGTCGTAGTCATCGTCATTCTTGATGGCTCCAAACGGGTAGCTATTGCCCGTGAGATCGAATTGTGCATCGGCGTACGCAACCGCAGCCCTCCTCACCACTGTGTTCATGTCCATGACCTCAACCCATGAGGTCCCAAGTTCCGCGCTCGTAAAGAGGTCAGGCGTGCGCGGCCGAACGTGAGCGGTGAACGAGGGCGGCGACGGCGCGCC
The DNA here is from genome assembly GCF_015751745.1 of Cryobacterium sp. CAN_C2. Classification (NCBI taxonomy): domain Bacteria; kingdom Bacillati; phylum Actinomycetota; class Actinomycetes; order Micrococcales; family Microbacteriaceae; genus Cryobacterium; species Cryobacterium sp. CAN_C2. The sequence continues at coordinate 67,087 of NZ_JADOUX010000004.1, read as the reverse complement.
AGCCGAGCAGGAAGACGCCGAGCACGACCGTGGTGACGATCGCGAAGCTCAACTGCACGCCCTGGCCGCTCACGACCCGCAGTAGTAGACCGAACCCGACCGTTGAAACCCAGATTCCGAGGCCGGTGAAGCGGATGCGGCTCGGGCTGCGCCAGGCGCGCAGCAACAGCCAGCCCAGAATGAGGCCGGCGAGGAACGGCCAGTAGGTGACCAAAGCCCCCAGCAGGCCCTCGTTGTGGCTGGCGCGCCCGATGAGCACGAACACCAGCACGAGGACGGCATCGACGAGAAAGAATAGAGCGTTTCGACGGGTAGGCACTCGTCCAGCCTAATCGGGTCAGACGTTGCCGCCGATGAGGGCCCCGATGAAGTAGGTCACCGCGAGAGCGAGGATCCCACCGAGGACGATGCGGGCGATGGCACGCGGCTTGGGGCTGTTGCCGAGGTGTGCGCTGAGCCAGCCGGTGATGGCCAGGGCCACCAGAACCGCGACGAACGTGGCGCCGATGCGCCACTCCGCCGGCGGCAGCAGCACGGCGAGCAGGGGGAGCGCCGCGCCGACGGTAAACGCGATTGCGGATGCGTAGGCGGCGTGCCACGGATTCGACACGTCCTCCGCGGTGATGTGCAGCTCAACTTCGAGGTGCGCCGCGAGGGCGTCGTGCTTGGTGAGCTCGACCGCGACCTGGTGGGCGGTGTGGCTGGAAAGGCCCTTGGCCTCGTAGAATCCGGCCAGCTCGGCGAGCTCCTCCTCCGGCTGGTTCTCGAGCTCCCAGGTCTCCTTCGCGATGAGGGCTCGCTCGGAGTCGCGCTGACTACTCACCGACACGTATTCGCCGAGGGCCATCGAGATCGCGCCAGCGAGAAGGCTCGCGACCCCGGCGATGAGGATGACGTGGGAGTCCGTGGTGGCGGCGGCGACACCCACCACGAGAGCGGCCACCGAGACGATGCCGTCGTTCGCGCCCAGCACGCCGGCGCGCAGCCAGTTCAAACGTGACGCCAGGCCGGCCGCGTGCGGCTCGACGGCTTGCTTTAAAACAGTCATAAGAATAGATAAGCACTCTGTCGCGCGGCGGTCCAGCAAGGTGTGGCTAGCCTTTCACGGGTGGTGCCGGTGCTCGGGTGGGACTTGACCCCCCAATTCACGCGATAGAGTTTCAGATGGTCGGTATGTCTTGATGTCGAGCTATATTTGCGGCAATGACTGCTGTCACCATCAACCTCAACAGCGGTAAGACCGCTGAGACGCGGATTGGAAGAGCAGCGTGGATCTTTACGAATACCAAGCCAGAGACCTCTTTGAGGAATATGGTGTGCCGGTTCTGCCGGGCATCATCGCGGACACCCCCGCAGAAGTGCGTGCAGCGGCCGAAAAGCTGGGCGGCGTGGTCGTCGTCAAGGCGCAGGTCAAGGTTGGCGGCCGCGGCAAGGCCGGCGGCGTCAAGGTGGCCAAGAACCCCGATGACGCCGAGGCCGCAGCCCAGGGCATCCTGGGCCTCGACATCAAGGGCCACACCGTTCACCGCGTCATGGTGGCCGGCGGAGCTCGCATCAAGCAGGAGTTCTACTTCTCCGTACTGCTGGACCGATCCAACCGGTCCTACCTCTCGCTCGCCAGCTACGAGGGCGGCGTGGAGATTGAAGTTCTCGCCGTCGAGAAGCCCGAAGCGCTCGCCTACACGGCCGTCGACCCGATGGTCGGTATCGACCTCGCTGTTGCGAAACAGATCGCCATCGACGCGAAGTTCCCGGCCGAGCTCGTCGACAAGGTCGCCCCGGTCTTCGTCAAGCTCTACAACGTGTTCACGGGTGAAGACGCGACCCTGGTCGAGGTCAACCCGCTCGTCCTCACCGAAGAGGGCGATATCATCGCCCTCGACGGCAAGGTCACGATCGACGAGAACGCCGACTTCCGTCACCCCAAGCACGCCCTCCTCGAGGACGCTGCTGCGGCTGACCCGCTCGAAGCCAAGGCGAAGGCTGCCGGCCTCAACTACGTCAAGCTCGACGGTCAAGTCGGCATCATCGGCAACGGCGCGGGGCTCGTCATGAGCACCCTCGACGTCGTCGCGTACGCCGGCGAGAACTTCGGCAGCGTCAAGCCGGCTAACTTCCTCGACATCGGGGGCGGAGCATCCGCCGAGGTCATGGCCGCCGGCCTCGACGTCATTCTCGGCGACCCGCAGGTCAAGAGCGTGTTCGTCAACGTATTCGGTGGCATCACCGCGTGTGACGCTGTCGCCACGGGCATCGTCGGCGCGCTCGCCGAGCTCGGTTCGAGCGCCAACAAGCCGCTCGTGGTGCGCCTCGACGGCAATAACGTCGAGGAGGGCCGTCGCATCCTCGCCGAGGCGAACCACCCGCTCGTAACACTGGCCGCCACCATGGACGAGGGCGCCGCCAAAGCCGCCGAGCTCGCCCACGCAGCGAAGTAAAGGACAACCAAGAATGTCAATCTTCCTCAACAAGGACTCCAAGGTCATCGTTCAGGGCATCACCGGAGGTGAGGGCACCAAGCACACCGCCCTCATGCTCAAGGCCGGTACCCAGGTCGTCGGTGGCGTGAACGCCCGCAAGGCCGGAACCACGGTCGTGCACGGCGACGTAGAACTGCCCGTGTTCGGCACGGTCGCCGAGGCCGTCGCCACGACCGGCGCCGACGTCTCCATCGTTTTCGTGCCGCCGGTATTCACCAAGGATGCCGTCATCGAAGCGATCGACGCCGAGATTCCGCTGCTCGTCATCATCACTGAGGGCGTGCCGGTGCAGGACTCGGCCGAGTTCTGGGCTTACGCCAAGGCCAAGGGCAGCAAGACCCGCATCATCGGCCCGAACTGCCCCGGCATCATCACCCCCGGTGAAGCACTCGTCGGCATCACGCCGGCGAACATCACCGGCAAGGGTCCGGTCGGACTCGTCTCCAAGTCAGGCACCCTGACCTACCAGATGATGTACGAACTGCGCGACCTGGGCTTCTCGACCGCGATCGGCATCGGTGGCGACCCCATCATCGGCACGACGCACATCGACGCCCTCGAGGCGTTCGAGGCTGACCCCGAGACTCTCGCGATCGTCATGATCGGCGAAATCGGCGGCGACGCTGAAGAGAAGGCCGCGGAGTACATCAAGGCGCACGTCACGAAGCCGGTCATCGGCTACGTGGCCGGCTTCACGGCCCCCGAAGGGAAAACCATGGGCCACGCCGGCGCCATCGTCTCTGACGGCGCCGGAACTGCCCAGGGCAAGAAGGAGGCCCTTGAGGCCGCCGGAGTCAAGGTCGGCAAGACGCCGAGCGAGGCTGCCACACTGCTCCGTGAGGCACTGGCCGCACTGTAAGCAACACGCTGTACGTGAGGGGTTCGCCGGGTTATCGGCGGGCCCCTTCTGCGTACCGGGCGCGTGCTGGCGAGCATTGTCGGCAAGGCGATATAGGCTCGCAACGGATGAACCGCATAACGACCGCCCTGCTCGCCGCTCTCGAGGCATTACTTGTTGTCGCCATTGGCATTGGCATCGCCATGGTGCCGCTCACCGTACTCTGGGCCGCGCACTTCGGCCTGTCGGTCGAATGGTTCGTGTTCTGGCGGGCCGCCGCCGATATCTGGCTGCTTGGCAACGGCGTCGACCTCACGGTGCAGCTCGGCCCCGACGTGGCCGCCGCGCTCGGCCTGGCCGGCGCAGACACCCCCTTTCTCATCTCGATCGTGCCGCTCGGCTTCGCCATGCTCTCCGTGCTCATGGGCGTGCACACCGGCCGTCGCGCCGCAGAAACCCCGCATCGCTGGACCGGCGTCGGCGTTGCGGTGGGTACCTACGCGCTTCTCGCCTCGCTCGTGACGCTGTCCGCACTCGCGGAAACGGTGAGGCCCAACCAGCTGCAGGGGCTCGTGCTGCCGACGCTCATCTATGCGGTCGGGGTTCTGGTCGGGGCGGAACTGGGGCGGCGCAAGACCGCGGGGGCCGTGGCCGGTCTGGATCGGGTGAGCCGCGGAATCCGCTCGTGGTACCAGCGGATGCCGCAGCCCGCCCGCACCGTCATCGAGGGTGCCCTGCGCGGCGGAACGGCCGCTGCCGCCGGGGTGCTGATCGTGTCCGCCGTTGCCGTGGCCGCGCTCATCGCGGTCAACTACGCGACCATCATCGGGCTCTATGAGGCGGTGCAGGCCGGCGTTTTCGGCGGTGCCACCATCACCCTCGCCCAGCTCGCCCTCATTCCCAACCTCGTCATCTGGGCCGCTGCGTGGTTCGTCGGGCCCGGAATCGCGATGGGTGTGGGAACCACCGTGTCGCCGATCGGTACCGTCGTCGGCACCCTGCCCGGCCTGCCGCTGTTCGGCGCGCTGCCGCAGGGGACCCCCGCTTACGGCTTTGTCGGACTGCTCGTGCCCGTGCTCATTGGTTTCGTGTTTGCCGTCGTGACCCGGCAGTTCCTGGACCGCACCGGGGTGCCTGAACGCACCACGCTCGAACACGTGCTCAGCGGCCTCGGCATGGGTGTCGTCGGCGGCGCGCTCCTCGGCCTGCTCTCCTGGTGGTCGGCCGGGGCAATGGGCCCCGGTCGCCTGGTCGAGGTCGGGCCGAATGCGTTGATGGTCGGCGCGCTCGCCGCAGCCGAAATCGGCGTCGCGGCGGCCCTCGGCATGCTCTCCGGCCGGGTACGGGTCCCCTCGGTGCTCCGCGCCAAACGGTAGGCTCAAACGGTGCTGTCTATTGTCGTGTTGATCTCCGGCGGAGGATCCAACCTGCGGGCCCTGCTGGAGGCGTCAGAAGACGCCGAGTTTCCGGCCCGAATTGTGGCGATCGGCGCCGACCGCGACGCCGACGGGCTCGAACTCGGCGTTGAATTCGGAATCCCTGCGTTCTCCGTTCCGTACACATCCTTCGCCGACCGCGCAGCCTGGGGCGACGAACTGCTCGCGCAGATTCAGCAGTGGCAGCCCGACCTGGTCGTGCTCAGCGGCATGATGCGGCTGCTGCCGCCGCGAGTAGTCGCCGCCCTGTCGCCAAACCTGATCAACACGCATCCGGCCTACCTGCCCGAGTTTCCCGGGGCGCACGCCGTGCGTGACGCCCTCGCCGCCGGGGCCGTACAGACCGGTGCGAGCATCATCGTGGTTGACAACAGTATCGACGCGGGGCCCATCCTGGTGCAGGAGCGCGTCGACGTCTTGCCCGGTGACACCGAAACCATCCTGCAGAATCGCATCAAGATCGTTGAGAGGCGCCTGCTCATTCAGACCGTGCTCGACATTGCCAACGGACACATGAACCTCAAGGAGAATTCCAACGCATGAGTGGTCACACCAACGCGTCCAGCTCGTACCGTAACCGGGACCAGATCGCCATTGAGCGTGCACTCATCTCCGTGAGCGACAAGACCGGCCTGCTCGACCTCGCCGCCGCCCTGACAGCGGATGGCGTCGAAATCGTCTCCACCGGATCCACCGCGGCCACCATTCGCGCCGCCGGCTACGACGTCACCGACGTCTCCGCCGTCACCGGCTTTCCGGAATCGCTTGGCGGCCGCGTCAAGACCCTGCACCCCGGCGTGCACGCCGGAATCCTCGCCGACCTGCGCCTCGAAGCGCACCAAGCGCAGCTCGAAGAGCTTGGTATCAAGGCCTTCCAGCTCGTCGTCGTCAATCTGTACCCCTTCGTCGAAACCGCCCTGAGCGGTGCCGAGCCGGCCGACGTGATCGAACAGATCGACATCGGCGGACCGGCGCTCGTGCGTGCATCGGCTAAAAACCACGCCAACGTGGCCATCGTCGTCGACCCGGCCAACTACGGCGAGATCATCGCCGCCGTCGCCGAGGGCGGCTCGACCCTCCAGCTGCGCCAGAAGCTCGCGTCCCTGGCGTTCGAGCACACCGCCGACTACGACCTGAGCGTGTCGGCCTGGTTCACCGAGAACGTCTACGACCAGTGGCAGGACGACATCGAAGCGCCGGGTGAAGACGGCACCCTTGAGGCGGCCGACGACGAAGACGACGAGTCGCCGTTTCCCGAGGGACTCGGCATTGAGGTCACCCGTGCGGCCATCCTGCGCTACGGCGAGAACTCGCACCAGGCTGCCGCGCTCTACGTCGGCGAGGGCGGCCGCGGTATCGCCCAGGCCCGGCAGCTGCACGGCAAGGAAATGTCGTACAACAATTACGTCGACGCCGATGCCGCGGTGCGTGCCGCGTTCGACTTCAGCGAGCCAGCCGTCGCGATCGTCAAGCACGCCAACCCGTGCGGAATCGCTATCGCCAAGCCCAACGCACCGGATGCCATCGCCTCCGCGCACCTGCGCGCCCACGCCTGCGACCCGATCTCCGCGTTCGGCGGCGTGATCGCCGCAAACCGCGTCGTCACTCTCGGCATGGCTGAAACCATCAGTGAGATCTTCACCGAGGTGCTCATCGCCCCCGGCTTCGAGCCGGCCGCGGTCCAACTGCTCACCAAGAAGAAGAACATTCGCCTGCTCGAGCTGCCCGCCGACTACGAGCGTTCCTCGCTCGAACTGCACCAGATCTCGGGCGGTCTGCTCGTGCAGGAGACCGACAGCTTCGAAAGCTTCAGCTCGGTAGGTTGGATGCTCGTGGCTGGCCCCGACGTGGATGCCGTCACCCGCGCCGACCTCGAATTCGCGTGGAAGTCGTGCCGTTCCGTGAAGTCGAACGCGATTCTGCTCGCGCACGCCGGGGCATCCGTTGGTGTGGGCATGGGCCAGGTCAACCGGGTCGACTCCTGCCACCTCGCCGTGAGCCGCGCCGGCGAACGCGCAAAGGGATCGGTCGCCGCGTCGGACGCATTCTTCCCCTTCGCGGACGGACTCGAAGTGCTGCTCGACGCCGGCATCGCGGCCGTCGTGCAGCCCGGTGGATCCGTGCGCGACCCCGAAGTCATTGCGACGGCCGAGGCTGCCGGGGTTTCGATGTTCTTCGCCGGGGAGCGCCACTTCTTTCACTAGGTCATCCGTGAGTAAATCACGGGGCTGCAGGCAACATGGCTGTGCGGCACCTACGCTTCTTTCTGGGCGCCGTCGACCACGGCGGCTGTGGGCGCGCGGCCGGACATCTCCACGTAGCCCAACCGTCGCTGTCGCAGGCCAGCTGACCCTGGCGGATCCGTTCCAACGCGGGGCACGCACCTGACCGGTGATGGAACCGATCGCCGCTCACGTAGGCTCGGTCACGACGAGGAGGTCCGGATGGCATCAAGAGAGCACGTGGTGCGGGCGCTGTGGACACTGTTCGAACCGATTCACGCCGTCACGTATTTCTCTCAGCAGGCTCGGGCAGCGTTCGCCGATATCGGCCTCATCCGCTACTGGGACGGCTACTTCGCCGGCAGAGCGGCGCCGCTCGGCCCGGTTGGAACAGCGCCGGTCGTCGCCATCTTCAGCGGATTCGCCCCGGCACTTGTTGCGCGCTCCCTACCGGCGGTCTGGTCCACCGTCTCCGCCGAACAAGCCATCGAGGCGCGATCCCTCGGGGCAGCACAGACGCTGCGTGACCTCGTGCCCGACGAAGACGTGGTCGCCCGAGCCGCAGAGGCCCTGAGCCGCATCGTTCAGCGCGCCGACACGGTGGGTCGCCCGCTGGCCGCGGCGAACCAGGCTCTACCCGAACCGGCAGACCCCTACCGCCAGCTCTGGCAGGCCGCAGCGACCCTTCGCGAACACCGCGGAGACGGCCACGTCATAGCCCTCGTCACCGAAAAGCTGGCCGGATTGAGCACCATCGTGATTCGGAGCGCACTCGACCTCGACCCCGCAGCGATGCAGCGTGGTCGAGGCTGGACCGACGAACAGTGGGGCCAGGCCCGTGATGACCTGGCGAAGCGGGGGCTCCTGACACCCGGCGGGGCCGTGAGTCAGAGTGGATGTGAGGCGCTCAACCGGGCGGAGCTGCTCACGAACCAGTTGGCTCAGAGCCCGTGGAACGCACTCAGCGACGAGGAGGTCCGAGGAGTAGCTCGGCTGCTCGCCCCGATCGCCAACGCTTGTGCGACCATATTTCCGTACCCGAACCCGATCGGCATGCCAGCTCCCTGGGATCCCACCACCGACCCGCAGGCCACTGCAGTTCCGGTCGCTCCCGTCGCGCCTTGAGCCGAGGGGCACTGCAAGAGTCGCTGTGCTCCCGCACAGGGCCTCGGTCGCGTTATCCTGTCTGAGGCGACGCCACACACCGGCCCCGCCGCATCCGGCCCACAAGGCCACTTTGAAGGAGTAATCGATGACCCTTACGCACGCCGCACCCTCGCTGGATGCCCTTGCCTCGCTATCGCTCGAACACGAGAAAGTGCTGATCACCACCGGAGCTCGCTCGGGTTTGACGATTACCGTTGCGGTTCATTCCACCCGGCTCGGCCAGGCCCTCGGTGGCGCCCGCCTGTGGCAGTATGCGAGCTGGACCGACGCGGTCGCGGACGCCCTGCGGCTCTCCGGCGCCATGACCCTCAAGAACGCGGCCGCCGGCCTGAACCTTGGCGGCGGCAAGTCCGTGATCTACCTGCCGCTCGGCACGGTGCTGACCGATGCCGAGAAGCGCCGGGCGATGCTCGACCTTGGCGACGCTATCGAGAGTCTCAATGGGGCCTACAAGACGGCCGAAGACGTCGGCACGAGCGCCGAGCTCATGGCCATCGTCGCCGAACGCACGAGCCACGTCTGCGGGCTGCCCGTCGCCAGCGGCGGCGTCGGCGAACCAGCCGATGCCACGGCGGCCGGCGTGTACGCGAGCATCGAATCCACCCTCGCGGCACTGTTCGGCAGCCGCGAGGTGCACGGCCGCCACCTGGTGATCTCGGGCCTCGGCCAGGTCGGCGGACGCCTCGCCACGGCGCTCGCCGCCGCCGGCGCCACCCTCACCGTCACCGACATCAACCCCGACAAGCGCGCACTCGCCGACGAGCTCGGCGCCACCTGGGTGTCGGTCGCTGATGCGCACCGGGTGCACGCCGACCTGTTCGTGCCGTGCGGACTCGGCGGCGTTTTGACATCAGCCGTCATCGCGGAGTTGAACGTGGTCGGCGTCTGTGGCGCAGCCAACAACCAGCTCGCGAACCCCGCCGGGGCCGCCCAGCTGGACTCGCGGGGCATCCTCTGGGCTCCGGATTTTGTCGTCAACGCCGGCGGCGTCGTCTACCTCGCCATGGCGAGCGAACCAAACGCCGACCTCACGCAGATCACTGAGCGCGTCGCGGCAATTGGCTCTGTGCTCACGCAGATTTTCACGGATGCCCGCGCGAACGAGATCACAACCCTCGCGGCCGCGGAATTGCTCGCCGCTGCCCGCCTCGACGCCGCCCGGTAGCGCGTTCGAGCGCCGGCTGCGCGTGACGCTACTCGCGCAGGTCGGCCGGAATCGTCGGCAGAACGCGTGCGGCCGCACGGCGCTCCTTGAGCGTCGTGCGGGCGGCCTTGGCCAGTTCGGTGAGAATCGGGATTCCCGACAGTAGAATGATGCCGATGATGAAGTATTCGGAGTACGCCGCGACGAAGGCGAACTGGCCGAGGAAGAATCCGACGAGGGTGAGGCCGACGCCCCAGGCGAAGGCTCCGATGGCGTTGTAGGTCACGAAGCTGCGGTACCGCATTTTGCCGACCCCGGCAGCGACCGGCACGAAGGCCCGAAAGACCGGCAGAAAACGGGCCAGGATGATGGACTTACCGCCGTGCTTGGCGAAAAAGGCGTTGGTGCGCTCGACGTTTTTCGGATTGAAGAAACGGTTTTTCTCCCGAGAGAACACCGCGGGGCCAGCTTTTCGACCGATGACGTAGGCGAGCTGGTCGCCGGCGAAGGCAGCCGCGAAGACGACCAGGCAGGTCATCCAGATCGGCAGCGGAACGACTCCGGTCGCGGTCAGCAGGCCAACGGTGAACAGCAGTGAATCACCCGGTAGGAACGACAGCACAATAAAACCGGTCTCGATGAAGACAACCGCGGCGACGCCAAGCAGCACGAACGATCCAAACGAGTGGATCAGCCAGTCAGAGTCGAGAAAATCGATTCCGAGCAGGGTGGGCAGCATGAAGAATCCTTCCAACGGGGTGAGCGCGCGCGGCATGGCCATGCCGACGACAAGCGCAGATCCCAGACTACGTGACGCCATGCTGGAAAAACGCGCGGTGTCGCCCTCCAGCCCCGACCCTCCAGCCCCGACCCTGCGGCTTCGAGACGCCAACGTTGGCCAAGCGGATGCCATCCCGGAAAAAACCTTGCGTTCTGCCCTCCTTTCGCATAGTCTGAAAGGCTGCCTGATCCGGGGGGGCATGGGACACATATTCCTTGAGGCGCCCAGGAGGCAGACATGACAAAGACAGCACCGATCACGCTCGCGACCATTGCGAACGACGGCGTTCACTTTGGCGCGTTTGCCCCGTTCTTCGCTGCCGCTGGGAGCTTCCCCGTCTAGCTCTTTCGTCGCTCGTCCGGTCAGGCGCTCAGCACTCGTGCCGCGACCTGGGTGACGTGGCCCGGGAGTATCCGCCCGCAATGCCGTACTGCCCAGCCGTACTGCCCAGCCGTACTGCGCCGCCGTACTGCCCAGCCGTACTGCCCAGCCGTACTGCGCCGCCGTACTGCGCCGGCCGTAACACCAAGCGCGGCACGTTCTCGTCAGCTCGTCGCTCGCACGTTCCCCACCGCCCACCTCGTTTGGTATCGGCGACCATAGACATCCGCCGTAACCCTGCACCCCGGGGCGCGGCCGCAGCACAATCAGGACATGACCATGACCACGACCACACCACCGGCACCGCCGCCCCCCACGAACGACGCGGCAGCACGCAACAGTACCTTTCGCAGCCTGCAGCGGCTCTACCCCTATGCCAAACCGGCCCTGCCTCGTATCTATCTCGGCATGGTGGCCGCGCTTCTCGCCGGATTCGTGGCCCTGGCCATTCCGCAGGTGCTGGCCTGGCTCGTTGACGGCCCGCTGCGCACCGCGGGGAACGGCGACAGCGCCTCGCAGATCTGGCCGGCCGTGTGGGTGGTCCTCGGGCTCGGTGTGCTCGAAGCGATCATGATCGCCCTGCGTCGCTGGTTCGTGCTGATCCCTGGCACCCACATTGAGGCGCGCATGCGCAACCACCTCTATGCCCGGCTGCAGGACCTGCCGGTGAGCTTTCACGACCGCTGGCCGAGCGGTCAGCTGCTCTCGCGCGCTGTCAGCGACCTCAACCTCATTCGCCGCTGGGTGTCCTTCGGGCTCGTGCTGCTCGTCGTCAACTTTCTCACCATCGTCGCCGGCGTCGCCATTTTGCTCTGGATGAACTGGCTGCTCGGCGTGATTTTCGTGGTCTGCTCAATACCGATCTGGATCTACGGCTACGTCTTCGAGGAGAAGTACTCGGTGATCGCCCGGCGCAGCCAAGACCAGGCCGGCGACCTCGCGACCGCCGTCGAGGAGTCGGTGCACGGCATTCGCGTGCTCAAGGCCTTTGGACGCGGGTCGTTCGCGCTCAAGAACTTCGCCTCGCAGGCGGAAAGCCTGCGCGGCACCGAGATCGAGAAGGCACGCGCCATAGCCGGCATCTGGCTCTGGCTGCTGCTCGTGCCCGATGTCGCGTTCGCGCTCTGCCTCATGGTCGGTGTCTGGCTCACCAGCCAGGGCGACCTCAGCGGCGGCGAGCTGTTGGCGTTCTTCGCGACCGCGACCGTGTTGCGGTTTCCGGTGGAATCAATCGGGTTTTTGTTGTCGATGACCTTCGACGCGCGTACCGCGACGGACCGGTTCTTTGACATTCTCGACACCCCGAACGAGATCACCGACCCCGCGGACCCGGCCACGCTCGCCGCACCGCTCGGCCGGCTCGCGTTCAACAACGTGCACTTTCGCTACCCGGACTCGCCGGAGCGCTTTCCCGACCTGCTCAACGGCATCGACCTCGTTCTCGAACCGGGGGAGACCATGGCGCTGGTTGGCCTCACCGGCTCGGGCAAGTCCACGCTCACGGCGCTCACGACCCGCCTCTATGACGTCACCGCTGGCGCCGTGACGCTCGACGGTGTCGACGTGCGTGCGCTCAGTCGCGAGGAGCTGCGTAGCCACCTCGCGATGGCATTCGAGGATGCAACGCTGTTCTCGGCATCCGTTCGTGACAACGTGCTGCTGGGTCGCGCCGAATTTGCCGGCAGTAGCCCCGCAGCGGATGCCGTGCTCGCGCAGGCCCTGCAGATCGCGCAGGCCGGTTTTGTGAACGACCTGCCACTCGGCGTCGACACCCTCGTCGGCGAGGAAGGCATGAGCCTCTCCGGTGGGCAGCGGCAGCGACTCGCGCTCGCCCGCGCGGTCGCGGCCCGGCCATCCGTGCTCATTCTCGACGATCCGCTGTCGGCGCTCGACGTGAACACCGAATCGCTCGTGGAGAACGCGCTGCGCGAGGTACTCGTCGACACCACCGCGCTCATCGTGGCGCACCGCCCATCAACGGTCATGCTCGCCGACCGGGTGGCGCTGCTCGAAGACGGCCGCATCACCGCCGTCGGCACACACTCCGAGCTGCTACGCACCAGCCCGCACTACACCTTCGTCATCTCCAGCCTGGAAGACGAGGAACGCAGAGAGTCGAACCGAGCGGAGGAAGCGCTGTGAGCGTCACCGCCAATTCAAGCGTCAATGGAGTAGAGGGCGAAGAACGCCACGACTTCACCAAGGCCGAAAGTAAGCAGATCCGAGCCCGTTCCCTGCGACTGCTCGGCTCGCTGTTGCTGCCGGTGCGCGGCAAGGTCGTGCTCGCCATGCTCCTGGTGCTCGTCTCGACCGCCGCCCAGGTGGCCGGCCCCGCGCTCATCGCCTTCGGCATCGACCGCGGTTTACCCGCGCTGCTTCAACAAGACTGGATGCCGCTCGCGACGACCGGCGGGATCTACCTCGTCGCCGGGGTGCTCGGCGCGCTGCTCATCGCCTGGTACACCGTGTTGAGCGCCCGGGTGAGCCAGGCCGTGCTGATCGACCTGCGCAAGCGGGTGTTCCTGCACACGCAAAAGCTCAGCCTCGAATTTCACGAGTCGTACACCTCGGGGCGCATCATCTCGCGCCAGACCAGCGACCTCGATGCCATTCGAGAGCTGCTCGACTCCGGCATCAACCAGCTCGTGCAGGGCGTCCTCTATATGTCGTTCACCGCGATCGCCCTCGTGCTGTTCGACGGTACCAGCGGACTCGTGCTGTTTGGCGCGCTACTGCCGCTCGTTATCCTCACCCGCTGGTTTCAGATGCGCTCGCAACGCCTGTTTCGGCAGTCGCGGGTCGCGTCGGCGAGCCTGATCGTGCGCTTCGTCGAAACGATGACCGGCATTCGCGCCGTGAAGGCGTTCCGCACCGAAAAGCACAACGAGTCAGTCTTCGGCAAGCTCGTTGAAAATTACCGGCAGGTCAACGCGCGCGTCATTCAGCTGTTCGGCGTGTTCGACCCGGGTCTCGTGCTCATCGGCAACGTCACCGTCGCCGCCGTGCTGCTCGTCGGCGGGTTTCGGGTGGCCGACGGTCAGCTCGCCATCGGCGCGCTGCTCGCTACCCTGCTCTACACCCGCCGGTTCTTCGACCCGATGGAGGAGATGGCTATGTTCTACAACTCCTACCAGTCGGCCGCGGCGGCGCTCGAAAAGATCTCGGGCGTGCTCGAGGAACGGCCCGGCGTGCCCGATCCGGTTGCCCCGGTCGACCTCTGGGAGGCGCGTGGTCGGGTCTGTTTCGATAACGTGCAGTTCGCCTACCAGGCCGATCGGGAGATTCTGCCGCACTTCGACCTCGATATTCCGGCCGGGCAGACCATCGCCCTGGTCGGGTCGACCGGAGCCGGCAAATCCACGCTCGCCAAGCTCATGAGCCGGTTCTACGACCCTACGGATGGCCGGGTACGGCTCGACGACGTCGACCTGCGCGACCTGCACCCCAAGGACCTGCGGCGAGCGATCGTCATGGTGACCCAGGAGGCGTACCTGTTCAGCGGCTCGGTCGCCGAGAACATCGCGCTCGGTAAACCGGATGCCTCGGCGCACGAGATTCGCGCCGCCGCGGCCGCTGTCGGTGCCCACGAGTTCATCGACAGCCTGCCCAACGGATATGACACCGACGTTAACAAGCGTGGCGGACGGGTGTCGGCCGGACAGCGTCAGCTGATCTCGTTCGCGCGCGCTTTTCTCGCGAACCCGGCGGTGCTCATTCTCGATGAGGCCACGTCGTCGCTCGACATTCCGAGCGAACGGCTCGTGCAGGAAGCGCTGCAGACGCTGCTCGCCGATCGCACGTCCGTGATCATCGCGCACCGCCTGTCGACGGTGGCGATCGCTGACCGGGTACTCGTGATGGAACACGGCCGCATCGTGGAGGACGGAACCCCGAACGAGCTCATCTCGGGAACCGGCCGCTTTGCGACCATGCACGCCGCCTGGCGCGACTCCCTCGTGTAGCAGACCTTGAGGGCTGGTCGGCCAGGTGTCGATGCGACGTGGACCCAGCCGCCGGGTCAACCACGGTATTCAAGCGCACAGCGGGACTTTGGTCACTGGTGCGATGCGGGGAGGCGCGGGATGCTGCAGCCGGACTTTTCGTCCTTCGGCATTCGGGCATCAGAAAGGCTGCCAGACGATGAGCAGTATGACGCCTCTCCAACAGACCCCGCCCGGCTCGACCCCTTCCGCAGCACTCCTCCCCGCTCACCACCGCGTGCGCGGTCCGGGGCGCAGCCGGGACCGATCATCATGGTCATTTTCGGGCACGATGCCGGGACTGGTCGGCGCCGGCACTCAGGAGATTATCCGGAAGCCCGAAGCGGGCGTGCACACCGATCTGCTCGGACCGGTTGCCGTGGAACTTCTCGTGTCTGGTGGCATCCTCGTTCTGCGGGTGTGCTCGTCGGCGTCGTAGCCATCGGCCTCGTGCTGCTCACGGTGCTCGTACGCGGCTGTCGACCGGGGCCTCCCCGTGGCGGGGCAACAGAGGAATAGGTAACGTCGGAGCCGCCGACGGCGTCTCGCCGCTGAGCCTGCTGCGTCTCTGAGCCTGCTGAATTTCTGAGCCTGCTGAATTTCTGAGCCGGCTACTTTTCTGAGCCGGCGGTGAGGCCGCCGACGATGTACTTCTGCAGGTAGAGGAACAGGGCCATGACCGGGAGTGCCGCGAGCACGGCACCAGCCGAGAACGCACTCCAGTCGGCGTAGTTCGGGTTGGAGACGAGCCGGTACAGGCCCACGGCGAGGGTCTGCTTCTCGGGGTCGACGAGCAACACGCTCGCCACCACGAAGTCATTCGTCGTGGCAATGAATGACAGCAGCGCGACGACGGCGAGAATCGGAGCAACCAGGCGCAGGATGATCGTGAAGAAGATGCGCGCGTGGCTCGCACCGTCAATCTTCGCCGCCTCGTCGATGGACGCCGGGATGGTGTTGAAGAACCCGTACATGAGGTACGTGTTCACCCCGAGCGCTCCGCCCAGGTAGACCATGATCAGCCCGATCTGGGTGTTCAGGCCGATTGCCGGAAACAGGTCACCGATCGTGCTCATCACCAAAAAGATCGCGACGACGGCAAGTAGCTGCGGAAACATCTGCACGAGCACCAGCACCAGTAGCCCGGTGCGCCGGCCGGTGAATCGCATTCGCGAAAAGGAATACGCCGCGAGGGCGCCGAGAAAGACCGTGCAGATCGACGTGATTCCGGCGATCATGAGCGTGTTGGCGAACCAGGTGCCGAACGGTATCTCCGGGTTCGTCAGAATGCGTGCGTAGGCGTCGAATCCGACCTCCCGGAACAGGGCGTTCGAGCCGGTCAATGTGCCGCGCGGGTTGAGCGACGCCGAAAGCACGTAGAGCAGCGGGAAACCCGAGAACACGACCATGACCAGGCCCACGGCGTGGCGCCATCCGGTTGCCGTGAACCAACGCTTCACCGTGACCGGGCGCTGTGCGGAGCTGACCTTACGGTCAGCACTTTTGAGAGTGGCGGATGCCATCAGTTCAGCTCCTCGAGCGCCTTGGTTTTTCGAAAGCTGACGATCGAAATGATCGCCACCAGAATGAAGATGATGATCGAAAACGCACTCGCGAGCCCGTAGTCACGGGCCTGTCCGGTGAACGCCACCTTGTAGACCATCGAGATCAGAATGTCGGTCGCGCCAACGTTGACGTCGGCCGCGGCGTCACGCGGGCCACCGCCGGTGAGCATGTAGATCAGGTTGAAGTTGTTAAAGTTGAACGCGAACGAAGCGATCAGCAGGGGAGCGACCGACACGAGCAGCAGCGGCAGCTTGATCAGCCGGAACACCGCCCAGGGCCGCGCGCCATCAACGGTCGCGGCCTCCTCCAGCTCCTTCGGGATCGACTGCAGCGCCCCCGTACAGACCAGGAACATATAGGGAAAGCCGAGCCAGAGGTTCACGAGGAGGATGCTGAACTTGGCCAGCCACTCGTTGGTGAGCCAGGGTATCTGGGCACCGCCGAGCAGCACCTGGTTGACGAAGCCGAAGCTTTCGCTGAGCATGCCAGCCCAGACCAGTGCCGAGAGAAATGCCGGAAAGGCGTAGGGCAGAATCATGGCGACGCGGTAGAACTTACGGCCTTTCATGCGCATGTCGTTGAAGACGATGGCGAGGAACAGCCCCAGAAAGAAGGTGGAGGCAACGGAGAGGGCCGCGAAGACGATGGTCCACACCGTCACGTTGATCAGTGGGGTGCGGATGCCTTCCTCAGTGAAGGCGCGAGCGAAGTTGTCAAATCCAACGTTGATGCGCCAACCCGGGAGCATCTCCTCGCCGGAGTCGGAGACGAAAGCACCCTCCCCGGTGTCGGTGTAGACCGCACCGGTGTCGGCATCCGTCATGGTGTCGGCCCGCTCGTCGTAGACGAGCGATGAGAGGTAGACGTAGGCGCTACTGCCGTCGGGGGTGCGCAGGGCACCGTCGTTGGGATCGGCGGATAAGGGTACGGCCAGCGCCGTGATCTCGCCGGTGCGAGCGAGGATGTCCTGGAAGCTCAGGGTGGTGTAGCCGGTGAGGGCGACGGCTTCGCCCGCCTCGATCGTGGCACCCGTGACCGGGGCCAACGGGTTGTCGCTGTTACCGACACTGATTGTGCCATCAGGATCGGTGACCAAGAAATTGAGTGTGCCGAGTTGATCGAGCACGGTCACCGCGTAGGTCGGCGAGTCGGGTACGCGGTCCTGGGCCGAGCTCATCAGTGCGGACACCGCCTGCGCCTTGTCACTGTTGTGGCCGGTGCTGTAGTTGGTGAAGCCGATGTAGGCGGTGTAGCCGATCACGAAGATCTGAAAGACGATGAGAAAGAGCACGCCGGGCGCGAGGTACTTGGCCGGAAGCTTGCCCGGGGTGAAGTAGATCCAGTTCACGAGCAGCGTGACCGCGGCGACGAGCACCAGAATGATCCACTGTTCCTTGATGAACAACATGAAGATGGCGTAGACGGCGACGGCGTCGACGATACCGAGCAGTGCAATCTTGATCAGGATTGCCCGGAGACCGCCCGAGGCACGCTCGGCAATCATCGCCGCCTGATGCTGGCGTTTCGTGGGCTTTGTGGTGCTGACGTCGTTGTCGGTGGTGCGCATGGCCTGGCTCTCTTCGTGGTCCAAGGGTCGTATCACGGCCGTGGCCGGATGCCAAAGCATCCGGACCACGGCCGTCGTGCAGACGTGCGGGAGCCGTTAGCCGATGGCGCCCTGCACGTCAGCGGTGAGCTTCTGCCAGGTCGTCGTCGGGTCGGCACCGTTGATGACGGCGGCCTGGGCGATGCCCCAGAACTCCCAGACCTGGCCCATGGCCGGGATGGCCGGCATCGGCACGGCGTCGGCGCCGACGGTGGCGAATCCGGCGATGACGGGGTCGGCCGAGGCGGCCTTGGCGGAGGCCTTGAGCGCCGGCAGAATCTGGCCGGACTCGAACAGGGCGGTCTGTACCTTTTCGGTCGCCATGTAGTTCACCAGGAAGTCATTGGCGGCCACCTTGTTCTTGCTCTGCTCGCTGACGAAGAATCCCTTGACGCCGGCGAACGGCTGGGCCGCGCTGGCGCCGGGAGAAGCGATCGGGTCGACGGCGAGGTTGATGCCGGCGTCAACGGCGGCGCCGACGTTCCAGGGTCCGGTGAGCCAGAAGGCGGCTTCACCGGAGGTGAAGGCGGCCTTGGCAATGTCACCGGTGATTTCGGTGTTGAACACGCCGGTGCCGTTCTTGCCCTGGCTACCGAGCCAGGTGGCAAAGGCCTCGCCGCCGGCATTGCCGAGCTCGAGCTTGGTGGCGTCGTAGCCGCCGGCGGCATCGGTGCCGAAGACCGGGGCGTCGAAGGCGGTCTGGAACGGGTAGAGGTGGAACGGGTTGCCGTCTACGCCCTGTTCGACCAGGAAGGGGTACTTCGCGCCGGCAGCGGTGCCCTTGGCGATCATGTCGTCGAAGTTGCTTGCGGCCTCGGGAACGAGATCGGCGTTTCGCAGCAGTGCGAGGTTTTCGACCGCGTAGGGCAGCTCATAGACCTGGCCGTCATACGTGGATGCCGAGATCGCGACATCAAGAAAGTCGCCGGCTTTGTCGCCGAGTTCGATCGGCGACACGACACCGTTGGTGACGAGTTCACCGAGCCAGTCGTGCGCGCCCATTGTGATGTCCGGCCCCTTGCCGGTCGGTACCTGCTGGATGAAGTCATCCTTGAGGGTTGCGTTGTCTTTCGAGACGAGTTTGACCTTGACGCCGGTCTTCTCGGAGTATGCCGCGACCGAGTCTTTGAGGGCGTCGACCCGCTCAGCGTCGAGCCAGATCGTCAGGGTGTTGGCGGCGGTGTCACCACCGGAGTCGGTTGCGGCCCCCGAGGTGCAACCGGCCAGAGTGAGGGAAGCGACGACCGCTAGAGCGCCGGCCAGGAGCAGGCTTTTCTTGTTCACCGTCATTGGTGGTGTGCCTTTCAGATTTCACGCTCGCCTCGATGCAAGCGATTACAGATTGATCCTGCCATGACTTCGCGGCTATTGGCGGTTTAGATAGTCACAAATTCATTAAGGAATCCTCCAATCGCACTGTTTATGGAAACGCTTGCAGCATGGGCAGGGCGCGCTAGGCTCAATAAAACAGCACGAGCCACGCGCGAAGGAGCTTCATGGTCGGCATCTCTGACGTCGCCCGGCACGCCGGAGTCTCCACCGCGACGGTGTCGCGAGCGCTCAGCGGCAACGGGCCGGTGCTGGCGGCCACCCGTATCAGGGTCGAATCGGCGGCCCGAGAGCTCGGCTACGTACCGTCGTCGAACGCCTCGAGCCTCGCCTCGGGCCGCATGAAAAACATCGGTGTCGTCGTTCCGTTTCTGAACCGATGGTTCTTCGCGAGCGTCGTGGAGGGTGCGCAGAGCGCGCTGCAGCGCAACGGCTACGACCTCACCCTGTACAACCTCACCGGTGGCACCGAGGCCAGGCGCAGCGTCTTCGAACATTTTCTGCTGCGCCAGCGAGTGGATGCCGTCATCGCCGTCTCACTCGAGCTGACCGAAAACGAGGTGACTCGGTTGCACGCGCTCGGCAAGCCTCTCGTCGGTGTGGGGGGGCCGCTCTTGGGAGTGCCTACGCTGACCGTCGACGACATCGCCGTTGCCCGACTGGCCACCGAGCATCTGATCACGCTCGGTCACACCCGAATCGCGCACATCGGCGGTGACAAGGCGTTCGACCTCGACTTCAACCTGCCGACAAACCGGCGCTTCGGTTACCAGGCCGCTTTGGCCGGGGCGGGCATTGAGGTGTCCCCAGAACTCTATAAACCCGCCGACTTCACGATGCGGGGCGGTTATCAGGCCGCGAAGCAACTGCTGGGCAGCCCCCATGAGCGACCCACGGCGATCTTCGCGGCCTCAGACGAGATGGCGATCGGCTGCATTCTGGCTGCCCGCGACCTCGGCCTGGTTGTTCCGCGGGACGTGTCGGTGATCGGCGTCGACGACCACGAGCAAGCCGGATTCTTTGGGCTCAGCACGGTCGCCCAGTTTCCCGAAGCGCAGGGCGAGAAGGCGGTAGAGATTCTCATGAATGAGCTGCAGGCCGGCTCGGCCGGCGTGGCGGATGCCGGCACGGGAGCCCTGAACACGAGCATGCCGTTCGAGCTGATCGTGCGGGACAGCACAGCCCGCCCGCCGTCCTAGCTCGACCACCGTTTGGTCGCTCGACCGACATATCCGCTAAGCCGGGGGTGACCAACGGGCGGCGGCGTAGTCGACGCGGTAGTGCGCATCCGCTGGCGATCGCCGGAGCAGGGGTGTGCCCTCGGTGAGATAGTGCGTGAGGGCGCGGGCTTCGTGCTGGAACGGCGGATGCCCGCCCGAACGGACAACGCGCCACCACGGCATGTCAGCACCGTAGTGTGACATGACCTGGCCGACCACCCGAGCGGCCCGGGAACCCAGCACTGCGGCGACGTCGCCATAGGTCATAACCCGGCCGCGCGGGATCGATTCGACGATCGCCAGGACGTGTTCGACGAACGGGCTGTCGGGCGCCAGTCGCACCGACTAGAGCTGCAGGGCGCCGATGACTTCGCCGTACTGGGTTTCGCCGACATCCACGAAGCCCATGCGGTGGAAGAAGGCTTCCGGCCCGTCGGTACCGGGTTCCCAAATGACGTTGACCCGGTCGAAACCACGTTCGCGAGCTTCGGCGGCGAGCGCTTCAGCAGCGAACTTGCCGACGCCCTGCCCTTGGGCATCCGCGTCCACGTTGATGCGCCAGATGCAGGCGCGAAACTCTTCGTGCTCAGAGTTGGGATCGAAGTTACCGTGGATGAATCCCGCGACGACACCATCGAGAAGTACCACGCGCTGCCACGAGGTTGCCGGGTTGATCACCGAGGCTGCAACCGAATACGAGACCGGCGCAATGAATTGTTCCTGGCCCGGTTTCAGGCTCAAAGTGTTGGCCGCGACGATGTTTCGAGCAGATAATTCTTCCAGCTTCAGATCACCCATGTGATCAGGCTAACGTGCGCCCGGGGCGGTCGGTAGTCGAGTGACCGTTCGACCCCGGCAATTCACCTGCAACATTTATCTCGATGTCAAGATAGTTGCGGGCCTCTAGTAGGCTTGTCGATGGTCGTGACGGCCACAAAGAGTAACGAGGAGAATTTTTTGTCGAAGATCAAGGTTGAGGGAACAGTTGTCGAGCTCGATGGCGACGAGATGACCCGTATCATCTGGCACGCCATCAAGGAAACGCTCATTCACCCGTACCTCGACGTTGACCTCGAGTACTACGACCTCTCGATTCAAAAGCGCGACGAAACCAACGACCAGATCACGATCGACGCCGCCCGCGCCATTCAGAAGCACGGCGTCGGCGTGAAATGCGCGACGATCACGCCCGACGAAGCGAGGGTGGAAGAGTTCGGCCTCAAGAAGATGTGGCTCTCGCCGAACGGCACCATCCGAAACATACTCGGCGGCACCATTTTTCGCGAACCGATCGTCATCTCCAACATTCCGCGCCTCGTGCCGGGTTGGAACAAGCCGATCATCATCAGCCGTCACGCCTACGGCGACCAGTACAAGGCCACCAACTTTCGGTTCAAGGGCAAGGGCACGCTCAGCATGACCTTCACCCCGCAGGACGGCAGCGAGCCGTCGACGTTCGAGGTGTTCGAGGCTCCCGGCGACGGCGTCGCCATGGGCATGTACAACCTCGACTCGTCGATCACCGACTTCGCTCGTGCCACCCTGGCCTACGGCCTCGAGCGCAACGTGCCGGTCTTCCTGTCGACCAAGAACACCATCCTCAAGGCCTATGACGGTCGCTTCAAGGACATCTTCCAGGACATCTTTGACGCCGAGTTCAAGACCGCCTACGAAGCGGCCGGGCTCACCTACGAGCACCGTCTGATCGACGACATGGTCGCTTCGGCCATGAAATGGGAAGGTGGCTATCTCTGGGCCTGCAAGAACTACGACGGCGACGTTCAGTCCGACACCGTCGCCCAGGGCTTCGGCTCGCTCGGCCTCATGACCAGCGTGCTCTCCACCCCCGATGGCAAGATCGTCGAGGCGGAGGCCGCCCACGGCACCGTGACCCGCCACTACCGCCAGCACCAGCTGGGCAAGCCCACCTCGACCAACCCGATCGCATCGATCTACGCCTGGACCCGGGGTCTGTCGCACCGCGCGAAGCTCGACAACAACCCGGCCCTGGCCGAGTTCGCGTTGACCCTCGAAGACGTGGTTATCAAGACCGTCGAAAGCGGCAAGATGACCAAGGACCTTGCGCTCCTGGTCGGCCCGGACCAGGGCTATCAGACCACCGAGGAGTTCCTCGCCTCGCTCGCCGAGAACCTGCAGACCCGTCTGGCGTAGCCGGCAACAGCGTCTGCTTCACCCACGCAGCTGATTTACCCAAGTAGCCAGAGTCCCCCGACCGTATCGGTCGGGGGACTCTGGCGTTCTGGGTGCAGGCGCAGCTGTTCTCGGTGGCGCACGGCACCGGCGCGGTAGAGAATGCAGGCATACCCCGCCTTCTCGCGCTTGTGCGCCGCTACCCCCTGGCCGCTACCCCCTGGCCGCTACCCCCTGGCCGCTACCCCGCCAGATCGCCCACCGGCTCGACCCTGACTCGGGTGAGGCCACCGACGTGCCCGCCACCGAGGTGCTCGAAGCGCTCTCCCGCGCCAAGACGGTTGTTTTTGACAAGACCGGAACGCTCACCTGGGGCACGCCAGCGATCACCGAGGTGCGCCCGAAGCGGGCTGCACCACCGACGAGCTCTGGACCGTGGCGGCGTCGGCCGAGCAGTATTCGAGTCACGTAGCTGGCGGCATCCGCTATTGCGGCCGCGCACGAGCGCGGGAGCGATCGGTCAGGAGGCCGTCGACCTCGTGACCATTCTGAACGCGCTGCGCTCGATTGGCAGTCGGCGGGATGGCGCCGCGGCGCGCGGGCTTTCGGTTGCCGCGAGCGGTCCCGAAAAAGCGGACAGAACGGTACACCCAGTAGTAGACAGACCGTTCTGAATCAGAGGCATTTCACGGCCTGAATTGTGCACACGTCAAGGTAACGATCGTGTTACCGAGCAATCTGCACACTGTACGGGGGTATGGCCAATGCGATACGTTCACGATCACGCTGTACCTCGAACTGGGGCAGAGCGGCCGGCGCACTCCGATCGAACGGACACACACGTGAAATCACACTTCAGGCGAACCACGCTCCCGCCCGAAAGCCCGCACGTCGCCCCGCACCAGGTGCGGAGCGTGATGGCACTGTTCATGACCACAACCCTCGTCGTCGCCGGCGTCCTCGTCGGTGCGAGCGGCGCCGTAGCCGCACCGATGGCCCCCGGACTCGGCGGCACGATCGGCGCCGGCATTGGCCAGCCGGTCACCAACTTCACCGACGGTCGCTACATCGTGACCCTGGCCGACGACGCTGTCGCCACCTACACCGGCGGGGTGGACGGCTTTGCGCCGACCACCCCGGACGCCGGCGCCCGCCTCGATCCGCGAAGTCGCGCCTCGTCGAGCTACTCCGACTACTTGGGTGGTAAGCAGAAGAAGGTGGCGGCATCCGTTGATGCCACGATCGACTACTCCTACACGCTCGCCCTCAACGGGTTCGCCGCCGAACTGACCGCAACGCAGGCCGCAGCGCTCTCGGCCGAGAAAGACGTCGTGGCCATCACGCCCGACGACCTCAAGCACGTGACGGCCACCTCGTCCACTGATTTTCTCGGACTCTCCGGCGATGACGGCGTCTGGGCGAACACCGGCGGTGCCGAAACCGCGGGCGAGGGCGTCGTCATCGGCGTGCTCGACACCGGGCTTGCACCGGAGAACCCCTCCTTCGCCGGCCAAGCGCTCGGCAGCACGCCCGGCGCCGCTCCCTACATCGACGGTGACACGATCACCATGAACAAGAGCGACGGCACCACCTTCACCGGCCAGTGCGTCACGGGCGTGCAGTTTGCCACGAGCGACTGCAGCACCAAGGTTGTCGGCGCGCGCTACTTCGTGACCGGCTTCGGCGCCGACCGCATCGGTGGTCCGTCTACCGGCGAATACCTCTCGCCGCGCGACGGCGACGGCCACGGATCGCACACCGCGAGTACCGCGGGCGGCAATCATGACGTCACCGCGACCATCAGCGGCCTCGACTACGGCCTCATCTCGGGCGTGGCCCCGGCGGCGAAACTCGCCGCCTACAAGGTGTGCTGGTCCGGACCCGATCCCACGTTGTCGACCGATGACGGCTGCGCTACCTCCGACCTGCTGGCCGGCATCAACCAGGCCGTTGCCGACAACGTCGACGTGCTGAACTATTCGATCGGCGGCGGAGCGGCCGACACCACGGTCTCGCCGACCGACCAGGCCTTCCTCGGCGCTGCCGCAGCGGGCATCTTCGTAGCCGCCTCGGCCGGTAACGCCGGACCCGGTGCGTCCACGCTCGACAACGCCGCCCCGTGGATCACCACGGTCGCCGCGAGCACGATCCCCGGCTATGAGGCGACCGCCACCTTCGGCGACGGTACAGCTCACGCGGGCGGATCGATCTCGGTCGACCGTGCCCCGGGCGCCACGCCGCTGGCTGGAACGCTCGTACGCGGTGACCTCGTGGCCGTCGCCGGCCACGACTCGGCCGACGCCCTGCTCTGCGGCCCGGGTTCACTCGACGCCGACCTCGCCCGTGGAACCATCGTGTTCTGTGAACGTGGTGTCTACGACCGGGTGGCGAAATCGGCCGAGGTGCTGCGTGCCGGCGGCATCGGCATGCTCCTGGTGAACCGTGTTCCCGGCTCGGTCGACACCGACGAGCACACGGTGCCCACCATTCACCTCGACGCCCCCTATTGGGACGCGACGTTTGCCTACGCGGGCAGCGCCGGGGCATCCGTTGTCTTCACCGATGGCAACACGACCAGCTACACGCCGCCGACACCGCAGGTGGCCGGGTTCTCCTCGCGCGGACCGGTGCTCGCCGACGGCAGCGACATTCTCAAGCCCGACGTGACCGCGCCCGGCGTGGCCATTCTCGCTGACGGCCCCAACGCCGCGGGTGGCGAGCCGACCTGGCAGTTCCTCTCCGGCACGTCGATGTCGAGCCCGCAGATCGCCGGACTCGCCGCCCTGTACCTCGGCGAACGCCCCCTCGCGACGCCGGGCGAGATCAAGTCGGCTCTGATGACGAGCGCCTATGACACCGTCGACGCCAACGGCGACACCGTCACAGACCCGCTCACGCAGGGGGCCGGACACGTCGACCCGACGAAGATGTTCGAACCGGGCCTGCTCTATCTCAACGACACCGAGGCCTGGTACTCGTACATTCAGGGCATCGGCTACGACGTCGGCGTCGACCCGGTCGACCCGAGTAACCTCAACCTGGCCTCCATCGCGATCGGGTCACTGACCGCGCCGGAAACCATCACTCGCACCGTCACGAGCACCGAGGCCGGCACCTTCACCGCCCAGCCGGTCACCGTGCCTGGTATCGACGCGGTCGTGTCGCCCGCCACGCTGAGCTTTGGTGCCGCGGGCGAATCGGCCAGCTACACGGTGACTTTCACCAGAACGGATGCCCCACTCGATACGTTCTCGACCGGCACGCTCAACTGGGTGAGCGACTCGGGAACAGTCGTGCACAGCCCCGTCGCCATTCAGCCGGTGACCCTGATCGCCCCCGCCACCGCGGACGGCACCGGGGTCGACGGTTCGGTCGACGTGTCCATCACCCCCGGAGCCACCGGAGACGTGGCACTCAACCTGATCGGCCTCGCGGCCGGGCTGCACCAGCCCGACGCTGCCGACCCGTCGAGCCCGAACACCGGAACAGGCACCGCCGGCGACGAGTTCAGCTACCAGGTCGAGGTTGTGAACGGCACCCAGCTCGCCCGATTCGATCTCGACGCGGTCGACCAGACCGCCGACCTCGACCTGATCGTCTACCGCCTGAGCGGTGACGGCGGCAGCCCGGTCGCCGGCTGGCAATCAGCGACCGGTTCGGCCGATGAGCTCATCGACCTGGTCGATCCGCAGGCCGGCTTCTACCGGGTGATCAACTCGGTCTACAGCGGAACGACGGCGTTCAACGTGAACACCTACTCGGTGCTCGCCGGCGCCGGTGAGGGGTCGTTCGCGGCCGCGCCGCCGGTCGTCGCGGGCCAGCAGGGCGTAACGGCGACGTACTCGCTGTCCTGGTCGGGCCTTACCCCCGACACCGGGTATCTCGGTCTCGTCGGCTACGGCGACAGCGCGGTATCGACGGTCGTGTCCGTGGCCAGCGGCGCAGCGGCCGAGCCGGAGGCGCCCGTGAACACGGTCCTGCCGTCGATCGAGGGCACCGCTGTGGTCGGACAGAAGCTGACCGCCAACCCCGGCGAGTGGAACGTCGCCGGGCTGGAGTACAGCTATCAGTGGCAGTCCGATGGTCGCGACATCAAGAAGGCCACCGAGACCGACTACGAGCCGACCAGATCGCAGGGCGGCAAGACGCTCACCGTGGTCGTTACCGCTACGGCCGACGGCCGGCCGGCCGGCGCGGCCACCTCGGCCGGGGTCGTCGTGAAGTACGGCGCCACGGTTGACCTGAAGGTGGAGTCGAGGGCCAAGCCGCACTCGGCGGGCGTGAAGATCGCGGTGTCGGTGACGACCGACGCACCGCGCTCGGCGCAGTTGGGAACAGTGCAGGTCCTGGTCGACGACACGAGCTACGACGTCGCCCTCGACAGGTTGGGCGAGGGAACGCTCACCCTGGCCGACCCGGACCGCGGCACATACACGGTCACCGCGCACTATGCCGGCACCGACCTCGTCGCCGCGGCAACGAGCAAGCCGGGCACGCTGATCGTGCGGTAGCCGGGCCGCGCGGCAAACGCGCGCCGCAGCATCCGCTTCGAATCGGATGCCGCGGCGCGCGTTTGAGCGTGCCCGCCCGCTGATCCCCCCAGCGTGCGGTACCTGTGGAATGCCCCTATCCGGGGGGCGGCGAGCGCGCTACGGTCACGAGCGAACTGTCCCGCGATAGGAACAGTCAACCGTTCCTGCTGTGGAACGAGACCACCTCGCACCGTTATCGGATTGGACACCCACGTGAGTTCTTTCTTCAGGCGCACGACGTCTGCGCCGGATTCAGCGCTGAACCCGGCGCCAACGTCCCGCCCGCGCCGTCGCGCCACAATCGCGGCCACCGTCACCATCGCCCTGGTGGGCGCTTCAACGCTCGTCGGCGGGGTTGTGCCGGCCAACGCCGCCCCCGCAGCGACGGGGCTGTCCGGCAGCATCGGCCATACCGGCGGACAGCGCATGGACTTCACGGCCGGCCGCTACATCGTGACCCTCAGCGACGAGGCCGTCGCGCTGTACCAGGGCGGTGTCAATGGTTTCTCGGCCACCATGCCGGGCGCCGGGGCCAAACTCGACGCCCAAAGCCGCTCGGCCGAGAGCTACCGGAACTATCTCACGCGGGTACAGAGCGAGGTGGCGGCATCCGTTGACGCCACCGTGGGGTATTCCTACACGCTCGCCCTCAACGGTTTCGCCGCGCAGCTGAGCGGCAAGCAGGCGGCGACACTCGCCGCACAGAGAAACGTGGTGTCGGTGGTACCCGACGCTCTCCGGCACGTGACCGTGCAGTCGTCGACCGACTTTCTGCGGCTGAGCGGGCCGACCGGCCTGTGGTCCGAGCTCGGCGGGTCGAGCGAGTCCGGAAAGGGCGTCGTAATCGGCGTGCTCGACACCGGAATCGCCCCGGAGAACCCCTCATTCGCCGGCGCAGCGCTCGGCACGACGCCCGGCGCTGAGCCGTGGTTCGACGGCGACACGATCACCATGAACAAGGCCGACGGAACCACCTTCACCGGCACCTGCCAAAGTGGCGAACAGTTCACTACGCGTGACTGCAACACCAAGGTGATCGGGGCCCGCTACTTTCTGAACGGGTTCGGGGCCGACCAAATCGGCGACGCTTCAACGGGTGAATATGTCTCCCCGCGGGACGGCGACGGCCACGGTTCGCACACCGCGAGCACCGCCGGCGGTAACGTCGACGTGCCGACCATGATAAACGGGGTCGATTTCGGCGTCATTTCGGGGGTGGCCCCGGCCGCCAAGATCGCCGCCTACAAGGTGTGCTGGTCGGGCCCCGACCCGTCGGTCACGAGCGATGACGGCTGCGCGGACACCGACATTCTGGGGGCCATCGACCAGGCCATCTCCGACGGCGTCGACGTGATCAACTACTCGATCGGCGGCGGCCCGGCCCAGACCACGTTCTCAGCCACCGGCCAGGCCTTCCTGGGCGCGGCAGCAGCGGGGATCTTCGTGGCCGCCTCTGCCGGCAACGACGGACCCACCGCGTCGACCCTCGACAACGCTTCACCGTGGATCACCACGGTCGCCGCGAGCACCATCCCCTCGTACGAGGCGACGGCCACCCTGGGTGATGGCTCGACCTACGCCGGTGCGTCGATCACCGTCGACCGCGCGCCGGGAGCCACCCCGCTCTCCGGCAACCTGCTGCGGGCCGACCTCGTATCGGTGGACGGCTTCGACCCAGCCGACGCACTGCTCTGCGCACCGGGCGCACTCGACCCGGCCAAGGTGGCCGGTGGGATCGTCTTCTGCCAACGCGGCGTTTACGACCGGGTGGCTAAATCGGCCGAGGTGCTGCGGGCGGGCGGCAGCGGCATGCTGCTGGTCAACCGCACACCGGCCGACGTCGACACCGATGAACACTCGGTGCCGAGCATCCACTTGGACGCCCCCGCCTTCGATCCGGTCTTCGCCTACGCGGCCACGGAGGCTGCAACGGTCACGTTCACGCCCGACAACACCACCGCCAAGCCGACCCCGGTGCCCCAGGTGGCCGGATTCTCCTCCCGTGGGCCGGTGACCGCCGACGGCGGCGACCTGCTCAAGCCCGATATCGCCGCTCCCGGTGTCAGCATTCTTGCCGACGGTGCCAATGCGGCCGGGGCCGACCCGACGTTTGAGTTCTTGTCGGGCACCTCGATGGCCAGCCCTCACATCGCCGGTCTCGCCGCGCTGATTCTGGGCTTTCGGCCGCTCGCAACCCCGGCCGAGATCAAATCGGTCATGATGACAACGGCCAAGGACACGGTCGATGCCAACGGTGACCGGGTGACTGACCCGTTTGCACAGGGGGCCGGACAGGTCAATCCCTCCTCCTTCGGCTATCCGGGCCTGGTCTACCAGAGCGGCCCGGCCGACTGGCTGGCCTACCTGCAGGGCATCGGTTTTGATGCCGGCGTCGATCCGATCGACGCCAGCAACCTGAACCTGCCGTCGATTCAGATCGGAGCCCTGACCGCACCCGAGACGATCACCCGCACGGTGACCGCCGTACGGGCGGGCACCTACACCGCTATCCCGATTGAGATCCCCGGCGTCACGGCGGTCGTCTCCCCGGCCACCATGACCTTCGGTGCTGTCGGTGAGAAGCAGAGCTACACGGTCACCTTCACTCGAACAACTGCCCCGCTCGACGAATATGCCACCGGCTCGTTGGACTGGAGCTTCGGCAACGGTGGTTCGGGTGACCCGGGCGACTCCTTCGACGTGGTGCACAGCCCGATCGCTGTTCGACCGGTCACCGTCGTCGCCCCCACGGAGGTGGACGGGACCGGCGTGGACGGGTCGGTTGATGTGACGGTTACCCCGGGAGGGTCGGAGCCGGTGCCGCTCACACTGAGCGGCCTCGCCACCGGGCTGCACCAGGCTGACCCTGCGGACCCGTCCAACCCGCACTCCGGTTCCGGCGCGACCGGCGACCAGTTCAGCTACGAGGTGGAGCTGGCCGGCGGCCGGCTGGACCGGTTCGACCTGAACGCAGTGGACGACTCGACCGACCTGGACCTGTTCGTGCTGCTGCTCGACGGCCCGGGCGGTGACCCGGTTGCCGGATGGCAGTCCGCCACCGGATCCGCCGATGAACACGTCGACATCTTCGACCCGGAAGCCGGTTTCTACCGCATCATCGTAGACGTCTTCTCGGGGTCGACCACGTTCGACGTGAACACGTTCGCGGTCGCGTCGGGAGAGCCCACCAGTGGGTTCACCGCAACACCGGCGACGATTCAGGGGCCGCAGGGCGTTCCGATCACCTACACGCTGAACTGGGCCGGCCTCACGCCGAACACGCCCCACCTCGGTGTGGTTGACTACGGCGACAGCACCGTTTCGACGATTCTCGCCGTCGCGGCCAGCGCCGGGAACGAGCCGGAGGCCCCGATGAACGCGGTGGCGCCGAGCGTGTCGGGCACCCCCGAGATCGGGCACGTGTTGACGGCTGATCCCGGCCAGTGGAACACCGAGGGCCTCGCCTTCGGCTACCAGTGGCAGAGCGACGGTGTCGACATTGCCGGTGCGACAGCGTCGACCTTCACGCCGAGAGCGGCGCTCGCCGGAACGACGCTGACCGTGGTGGTGACGGCGTCAAAGGTGGGGTTGCCGAGCGCCTCGGCAACCTCGGCCGGAGTGGTGGTGAAATACGCGGCCAAGGTTAGGGTGACACTGAATCACCGGGCCGTCTTCTCCTCCAGCCGGGTCACCGTGTCGGTCACCGTTACGAGCAAGGGCACGGTCGGCGACACCGCCACGGTCACGGTCGACAAGCGCCGCTTCACCGTGAAGCTCGACGCGAAGGGGCACGGCAGTGTCACCCTGCCGCAGCTCGGTCGCGGCCTGTACAGGGTCGTCGGGCACTACGCCGGCAACGACACGGTCGCGGCCGCGACCAGCCCGGCGCGTTCCCTGCTGATCGTGCGGTAGCCCCCACGCTGCCTGACCGGGCCCGGGCTTCTGCAGCCGGACCCGGGGCGCGGGAGACTGCAGCCCGGCAGCCTAGGCTGGGGGGATGCGACTGGAGGGATGGATGCGGGGGCGACCCGGAGTATCCGTTGTACCCGGCGCGAGCCCGAAGCCTCGACTGAACCGCGACGTGATTGTGCTCGGCCTCATCGCCTTCTTCGTGATGGTGGGGTTCGGCGTTGTCGTTCCGGTGCTTCCGGTCTACGTGCAGAGCTTCGGGGTGGGCAACCTCGAGGTCGGGGCGGTCGTCTCCGCGTTCGCGCTCATGCGTTTTGTGTTCAGCCCGGCCTGCGGTCGGCTCATCGACTGGGCGGGGGAACGCACCGTTCTGGCCGTCGGCATCGGCATCGTCGCGCTCTCGAGCGGGCTGGTCGGCGCCGCAGACAGCTACCTGCAACTGTTGCTGCTGCGCGGCGCGGGCGGCATCGGCTCGGCCATGTTTTCGGTGTCGGCGATGACATTACTGCTGCGCACCGCCGAGCCTGGCCGTCGGGCCCGCGCGATCGGTTTCTATCAGGGCGGATTTCTCATCGGGGGCATGGCTGGCCCCGCGATCGGCAGCCTACTCGCGACCATCTCGCTGACCGCCCCGTTCTTCTTCTACGCCGGCACCCTCACCGTGGCCGGCCTGGTCGGGCTGTTTCTGTTGCGCTCCGGGGGGCGGCGCAGCGCGCTCGCCGCGGTCGACGCATCCGCCGTGCGCACGCCCTTTCGGGAGGTGCTGCGCGACGAACGTTTTCGCGCGGCCTGCCTGGCCAACTTTGCGCAGGGCTGGACCTCGCTGGGGGTGCGCACGACGCTCATTCCACTGTTCGTCGTCGTCGTGCTCGGCGGCACGAGCTCGTGGACCGGAATCGCCCTCGCCGCTGCGGCCGTGGCCCAGGCGCTCGCACTCGCACCGGCCGCCCGGTTTGTTGACATCGTCGGTCGCAAACCGGCCATCATCGGAGCTTTTGCTCTGGCGGGTCTCGCGATTGTGGCAATCTCCTTCGTGCCGAACATCTGGGTGCTCGGCGCGCTGCTCTGCGTGTACGGGGTCGCTGCTGCTTTTATGGGCACCGCGCCGGCCGCTGCCGTCGGCGACGCCGCCGGCGTCCGCGGGGGCCGCCCGGTGTCGGTGTTCTCGATGTGTGCGGATGCCGGGGCGATCGTTGGTCCGCTCGTCGCGGGTCTGCTCGTTGATAGCTTCTCGTTCTCGGCCGGGTTTGCCGTGGGCGCCGTGTTCCTGCTCATCGCGGCCGCCTACGCGGTGCGGATGCCGTCGGAGCGTCGCGTCGACGGCTGACCCTGGCTTGGTGGCAACCCGATCGGGAATACCCAGCGAGGTGCATGCGTTTGCATGAATGTCTACCGATTTTTTGCCAGGAGAGGACCTCATGACCGTCCAGACCACCGGACTGCACCACGTCACCGCGATTGCGGGCGCCCCGCAGCGCAATATCGACTTCTACGTGACCGGGCTCGGCCTGCGACTCGTGAAGAAGACCGTCAACTTTGACGACCCGGGGACCTATCACCTGTATTACGGCGACGATTCCGGCCGGCCCGGTTCGCTGCTCACCTTTTTTCCGTGGACCGGTATTCGCAGCGGCCGCACCGGCTCCGGCCAGTCGACGACGACCGCATTCTCGGTCCCGGCAGGCAGCCTCGGCTGGTGGAAGGCGCACTTCGCGAAGCTCGAAGTGGAATCCGAGGTGACGGGACGCTCCTCGAATGAAGAACGGCTCTCACTGCGCGACCCCGACGGGCTGCAGCTCGACCTGGTGGCGTCGTCAACCGTGGATCCGCGTAATCCGTGGGATTCCGCATCCGTTCCCGCCGAGTTCGCGGTGCGGGGGCAGCACTCCTCGGTGCTCACCGTAGCCGACCCGGCAAAGACCGTGCAGGCGCTCACGACCGACCTGGGCATGCACGTCATCTCCGAAACGGATGGTCGCATTCGGGTGGGCGCCGGCGACGGCGCGGCCGGCAACCTCGTTGACGTGCTCGCCGACCCCACCGGCGAGCCGGGCCTCACCGCCGGTGGAACCGTGCATCACGTGGCGTTCCGGGTGCCAGACCGCACCACCCAGGCCGAATGGCGCGAGCAACTCGTGGATCGTGGCTACGGCGTGACGGCGATTCTCGACCGCCAATACTTCACCTCGATCTACTTTCGCGAACCGGGCGGCGTGCTGTTTGAAATCGCCACCGACACCCCCGGATTCGACATCGACGAGCCGCTGCTCGAGCTGGGCAGGTCGCTGAAGCTTCCGCCGTGGCTTGAACCGAGCCGCGAGGCGATCGAGAACGCGGTCGCGCCGCTCGCGCTACCGCCTGAGAATAACCCGGCCATAACGGATGCTGCGGCGCCGGTCGCCGCTGGCGCCCAATGAGTGCCGCGATCATCGACGGTGCTGCGCTTGAAGACAGAGCCGCGATGCTGGTCGCCGTCACGCTGGTACCGGGCGCATGAGCGCCGCAGCACCGGACGCCCCGTGGCCGCACCTGTTTCGTCCGGGGGCAGCCGACGCCCCCGTGCTGGTACTGCTGCACGGAACCGGTGGCAATGAGCACGAGGTGAGCCGTCTGGCCGACGTGCTTGACCCGAACGCCGCCGTGTTGGCGCCGCGCGGGCGGGTGCAGGAGAACGGGCTGAATCGCTGGTTCCGGCGACTGTCGGAGGGCGTCTTCGATACCGACGACGTTGCTCGACGAGCCGACGACCTCGCCGGGTTTCTGGTCTGGGCGCGGAAACATTACGCCTTGGGTGACCGCCACCTGGTGGCCGTCGGATTCTCGAACGGCGCCAACATCGCCCTCGCCACGGCGTTGTTGCACCCCGAGGTGCTCGCGCGGGTGATCGCGTTCTCCGGGATGCATCCGCTCGACCGAGTGCCGACGGCCCCCGATTCGGGTACCGAGCCGCCTACCGCTGTTGCCGCTGGGAGTGAGCACGCGATCGATGTGCGGCTCGCTCAAACCGAACTGGCGGCATCCACTGTGCTGCTGCTGAACGGTCGACAAGACCCCATGGCACCGCTGGCGAGTGTGCAGAAGCTTGTCACCGCCCTCGTCGAACGCGGTGCAACGGTGCAACAGGAGCTGCGCCCCGGTGGGCACGGCATTGCCGAAACGGATATCGCAGCCGCCGCGGCGTGGCTCAGGAATTTTTCATAGTCGGGTTCGATGGATGCGCGCCGGAAGACGCGCGGTTAGCGCACTTCTTTGCGTCCGGAGATGACGCCGCTGACCGTTGCGACGATGGCAAAGATCACGGTGATGATGGGAAAACCGAGGTCCCACCAGGCGATGGCGGCGGAGCCGAAGATGGCGATCTCGATGAAGGCTTTACCGAACAGGTCGAGGCGGAACACGGCCTTGGGCGACCGGAACAAGGCCCAGACCAGAATGGCGAAGGCGGGGGTGGCGAGGCCGAGTAGCACGCCCGGCCACGGCAGGGGCCAGGCCAGGAAGCCCCAGATGCCGAGGCTGACGAAGGCGACGAGTTCGAGTACGAACCGGAGCATGTCGTTGGGGCCGATTTTCGGTAGGTCGCGCGTATCTGTCACCCGTCAATCCTAGCGATGCCCGTCACCCCTGGGTTCCGGGCCCGGTCGCGGAGGGTGGGCAAGGAACGGCGCGGGACTACTTGAAGATGATCGTGCGGGCCCCGTCGAGCAGCACGCGGTTCTCGGCGAACCACTTCACCGCCTGGGTGAGCGTGCGGCTCTCCTCGTCCTGCCCGATCGAGACGAGCTCCGCCGGGGTACGCGAGTGATCGACCCGCACCACGTTCTGCTCGATGATCGGCCCCTCGTCGAGATTACCGGTCACGAAGTGGGCGGTCGCCCCGATGAGCTTCACTCCGCGTGCGTGCGCCTGGCGATAGGGGTTCGCGCCCTTGAACCCGGGCAGGAAGGAGTGGTGAATGTTGATCGCGCGCCCGCTGAGCCGCGCGCACAGTTCGGGCGAGAGAATCTGCATGTAGCGGGCGAGCACGACGAGTTCGATGTCGAGTTCCTCGACCGCCTCGACGACGCGGGCCTCGAAGTCGAACTTGCTCGCAGCATCCGTGATCGGCAGCGATTCGAACGGAACCCCGTAGAACCCCACGAGGTCGCGCAGTGTGCCGTGATTGCTGAGCACGAGCGGAATCTCGACCGGCAATTGACCGCCGCGCTGGCGAAACAACAGGTCGTTCACGCAGTGTCCGGCGGTGGACGCGAGCACGAGTGTGCGCAGC
Organism: Cryobacterium sp. CAN_C2; assembly: GCF_015751745.1. NCBI lineage: Bacteria > Bacillati > Actinomycetota > Actinomycetes > Micrococcales > Microbacteriaceae > Cryobacterium > Cryobacterium sp. CAN_C2. The sequence continues at coordinate 32,078 of NZ_JADOUX010000004.1, read as the reverse complement.
GGACGACCGACGACATCGATGGTCGACGCCATCGCATAGCGGTCGATCACCGGCCCGAGCGCCGCCTCCAGTTCGGGCCGCGTGGCCGGCGACTGCACCTGCAGCCGCATGAAGAAACGCCCGGTGTCATCGCTCGAGAACTGCTGGCTCTCCGAGATGTTGCCCTGCGCCTGCACGATCGCGCCACTGACCGCGTGCACGATTCCGGGCTGGTCGGCGCAGACGAGTGTGATTACCCAGTGATGCGGGGTCGAGGAAGTCATTGGCTCAGAATACCCGGCGCGGGAGCGGATGCCCCGGTCGCTCACCGTGCCGCCATGCCGCTCACCGTGCCGGCATACCTGGTTTGGGTAGACTACGGGTTGGTCGCACTGAACAAGTCGGCCCCGGGCGCGCACGTCGGCGCGTAGTCGAGTGGCTTCGACCTCGGTGTGAATGGTCCCACCGGTCGACCTTGACGTCCCAGTGCGAATGCAGTCATGACCAACACCACCAATATCCTTTTGCCCACCGGGTCGATTCCCGTCGTGCCCTCCGCCCGGGCCGACCCGCCGTTTCCCTGGGTCGGCCTGATCACCCTGTCCGCCGCCGTTTTTCTCTCGGTCACGAGCGAAATGCTGCCGACCGGTCTGCTCCCCGAAATGAGCCGCAGCCTCAACGTTGCGCAGTCGCAGATCGGGCTCCTCGTCTCGTGGTTCGCGTTCACCGTCGTACTCACGAGCGCGCCGGTGGCCATGTTGACCCGCCGTTTACCGCGGCACGGCCTCATCATTGCCGTGCTCATCCTCTTCGCGGTGAGCAACATCCTCACCGCCATCGCGCCGACCTATGCGTTCGTCATCGCCGCCCGGGTGCTCGGCGGCGTCGCGCACGGCCTGTTCTGGGCGGTTGTGGGCGCCTACGCGGGGCACCTCGTGCCACAAGCGCAGATCGGCCGCGCCGTCTCCATCACGGTCGCGGGCGGCACGCTCGCCTTCGTCTTCGGGGTGCCGCTCGGCACCGCGGGCGGCCACCTGCTGGGCTGGCGGCTCTCCTTCGTCGTGCTCGCCGCTCTGATGCTCGTCGGCGCGGTTCTGGTCTGGAAATTTCTGCCACCGGTGGCGCGGTATTCACCCGGCGCACCGGAATCCGCTGCCGCGACCACGACTCGGCAGCCGCGCGACGCGACCGTGCCGGCGGTGGTGCTGATCTGCATCATCACGGGCATCACCATGATCGGTCACTACAGCTTTTACACCTACATTGCGCCGTTCCTGCTCGATGGGCTCGGTGTTGACCTCGCTCTCATCGCCCCGCTGCTCTTCGCCTACGGCGTCGCCGGCGCGGTCGGACTGCTGCTCGTCGGCACCGTCCTGGGCCCGCGCCCGAGCCTCGGCCTGATTCTGGGCCTCGCCGTGAGCGCCCTCAGCGTGACGCTGCTCGCGGTCTTCACGGCGACGCTGCCCGTCGCTCTCGTCTCGTTCGTGCTGTGGGGCATGGCGTTCGGCATGCTTCCCCCGCTTTTACAGACCCGGATGCTGCACGCCGCGTCTCCGCGAATCCGCGACACCGCGAGTGCCTTCTACACGACCGCATTCAACGCCGGGATCGGCGGTGGCGCACTGCTCGGTGCGGTGTTGATCGAAAGCGTCGGCCTGGAGATGGTGCCGATCGTCTATGTGGGGCTGCTGGTCGTGGCCCTCGCTCTCGTGATCGTCACCGACCGCATGACCCACCGCCGCGAACGCGCCTGAGCGCGCTCGGCGCATCCGCTCAGACGCAGCGGCTAGCGGCGCGGGCGGTCGGAGAGTGGACGGTTGGCAACGACCGGTACGTGGCCGGTGAAACCGTCGCGGGCGGCCGCGATCTCGAGAATGCGGCCGCGGCAGGCGTACCAGCCGATCATCAGCCCGGGAATGATGAGCACGAGCGAGCTGATCGTGAGAGTGCCGACCGGCCAGTCGAATGCCATCAGCATCAGCACACCGACGAGGAACACGAGCGTCACGTAGCCCGAGTAAGGCGCCCACGGCATGCGGAACACCGGGCGCACCAGAATGCCACGTTTGGCCCAGGCCTGCAGTCGCAGCTGGCACAGGACGATCATTCCCCAGGCGCTCACGATGCCGATCGCGGCCATGTTGAGCACGATCTCGAAGGCCTCGTCGGGCACGATGGCGTTGAGTCCCACGCCGAGCAGCGTCACGACCCCGGTCAGCAGAATGCCGCCGAACGGAACCCCGTTGCGGCTGATCTTGCCCGCGAAGCGCGGCGCCGATCCGGCGAGCGCCATGGACCGAAGTATGCGTCCGGTGGAATATAAGCCCGCGTTGAGCGAGGACAACGCCGCGGTGAGCACGACGAGGTTCATTATTACGTCGACACCGTCGACCCCGATCGTGCCGAAGAAGGTGACGAACGGGCTCTCGCCTGCCTTGTATGCCGTGTACGGCAACAACAGCGAGAGCAGCAGAATTGATCCGACATAGAACACTGCGATGCGAATAATGACCGTGTTGATCGCCTTCGGCATGACCTTTTCAGGGTTCTTCGTCTCGCCGGCCGTCGTGCCGACCAGTTCGATGGAGGCATACGCGAACACGACGCCCTGCACCACCAGAACGGATGCGATCAGCCCGTTGGGCAGCCAACCTCCGTTTTCGCCGATCAGCGCAAACCCGGTCGTGGCCCCGGCGAGTGGCGTGCCGAAAATCACCATCCAGGTACCGACGATCAGGAACGCCACGATCGCGAGTACCTTGATGAGGGCGAACCAGAATTCCATCTCGCCGAACACCTGCACCGAGAGCAGGTTGAGGGACAGGACCAGACCGAGCGCGGCAAGAGCATACAGCCACTGCGGCACGGAGCCGAACGGCGCCCAGTAGGTCGCGAAGAAGTTCATGTACAGGGCGACCGCGGTCACGTCGACGATCGCCGTCATGGCCCAGTTGAGCCAGTACAGCCAGCCGGTCACGAACGCAGTTTTCTCGCCGAAGAACTCGCGGGCGTACGACACGAAGGAACCGGAGCTCGGGCGGTGCAGCACCAGTTCGCCGAGCGCCCGCAGAATGAGAAAGGCGAAGAAACCGCAGATGGCATAGACAAAAACCAGAGCGGGACCGGCGCTTGCGAGGCGTGCGCCGGCGCCGAGGAACAATCCGGTGCCGATAGCGCCGCCGATTGCGATCATCTGCACGTGGCGGGACTTGAGTCCCTTGTGCAGGGCGTCGTCCTCGTGCGCGTTCAGAGCGTCTTGGATGTGCTCGAAGGGAGTTTCCCCTGGCGGGTTCGCGTGGTCGTGGTGACCGTGCGGCTTCGGAGACTGGTTGCTCGGTGCGGGCGTGGGGGAGGGCTGCTGGCCGCGGGTGGGGCTCAAAACGGTTCTCGATTTCGCTGGCCGTTTGCTCGGGAACAGCTTCTCAGGTACGAATAACGGCGCGTTGCGAACAAACGGCGCTTGCCAAGAAACGGTTCGAGAGGGGCACGGGAGTGGCCGGAAACTGCACTCACGCGCGCTTCTGGCGGCGTGCGGCGTCGGCCGGGGGATAGCGCAACCCTACCCCTGCACCCCCGCGCGTGCCCGCCCGCGCGATTTCTTGATCGCCGAAAACCCGTCAGGGTGCCGCCGGTCGGCGGGTAGGGTAGACCTTCACACCCCGACCTGACAAGCCTGGAGGACGCATGGTTCCATTCCTCCTCGCGTTCATCGTGCTGTCAGTACTCACGCCGTGGTTCACCCGGCGACTTGGCACCCGCGTCTTCTACCTGATCGCCCTGCTGCCGGTTGGCGCCTTCGCGTACACGCTCACCCAGACCGCCACGGTCACCGCTGGCGGGGCCGTGACCCAGTCGATCCCGTGGGTTCCGCAGCTCGGCATCAGTCTGTCCTTCCGGGTCGACACGCTGGCCTGGCTGCTCGCGCTCGTCGTCACCGGTATCGGCGCCCTCGTGCTGGTCTATTGTGCCCGCTATTTCACCGACGACGAGCCCAGCCTCGGCCGTTTCGCAGCACTGCTGCTCGCTTTCACCGGCACCATGTATGGTCTCGTCACCGCCGACGATCTCGTGATCGTGTTTATGTTCTGGGAGGTCACGAGCGTGCTCTCCTACCTGTTGATCGGGCATTACACGCATAAACGCGAGAGCCGTGGCGCCGCCCTGCAGGCTCTGATCGTGACGACGTTCGGCGGCCTGGTGATGCTCGTGGGCGTCGTGATGATCTCGGTCGCCGCCGGCACAACGAGCCTCGCCTACATCGTGGCCAACCCGGTGACGAACACCATGGGAACCTGGGCGGTTCTGCTCATTCTGGTCGGGGCGCTCTCGAAATCGGCGCTCGTACCATTCCACTTCTGGCTGCCGGCCGCGATGGCCGCGCCGACCCCGGTCAGCGCGTACCTGCATGCCGCCGCGATGGTCAAGGCCGGAATCTACATCGTCGCCCGTCTCGCTCCCGGCTACGCCGACAGTGACGGTTGGCTGCCGGTGCTGGTCACCCTCGGGGTCTGGACCATGGTGGTCGGAGCCTGGCGGGCCCTGCGCCAGTACGACCTCAAACTGCTGCTCGCCTACGGCACGGTCAGCCAGCTCGGCTTTCTCATGATCGCGATCGGGTTCAACACCCGCGACACGGCGCTCGCCGGCGCCGCCCTGCTGCTCGCGCACGCGCTCTTTAAAGCGACGCTGTTTCTTGTCGTCGGTGTCATCGACCACCGGGCCGGCACGCGCGACTGGCGCAGGCTCAGCGGCGTCGGTCGCAGCGCCCCGACACTCGCCGTAATCGCGCTCGTGGCGGTGGCGTCCATGGCGGGCCTGCCGCCGGTGTTCGGATTCGTGGCCAAGGAAGCCGTGTTCACCTCGCTGATCGACGCCGCCGTCGGGGGTTCCGGCTGGGGCTACGCGGCGCTCATCGGCACCGCCGTGGGATCCGTGCTCACGGCGGCGTACAGCATCCGTTTCTTCTGGGGTGCCTTCGGAACGCGCAAGGAACAGCCGAGAACCGTGCTGCACGCGAGCCCCTGGGACACGCTGCTCGCCCCCGCTGTGCTCACCGTCGCGACCATCGGTCTCGGGCTGTTCGCCTCCGTACTCGACCCGCTGCTCGCACCCTACGCCGACACCGTGCCGGGTGCCGGCAGTCTCACCGAACCGCCGTACCACCTCGCGTTGTGGCACGGGCTCGAACCGTCCGTCTACCTCAGCGCCGTCGTTCTGCTGCTCGGAGCCCTACTGTTTCGGGCACGCCGCGGGGTGTTGCGGCTGCAATTGAGAGTGCCCGACTATATCGACGCCGGCCGCGGTTACGGCAAGGCCATTCGCGGCGTCGACCGCGTCGCGGCCCGGGTCACCCACTTCGCCCAGCGGGGCGGACTGCCACAGTACCTCGGCACCATCCTCACCGTCTTCGTGCTCGCTCTCGGCGTCGCGCTCGTCGTCAACCGCACCTGGCCAGACACGATCGTGCTCTGGGACTACCCGGGCCAGATCATCATCGCCCTGATCATGGCCACCTGCGCGGTGATGGCGGCTCGGGTCGGGCAGCGGATGACCGCGGTCATTCTCGCCGGCGTCACCGGCTACGGCCTCGTCGTCCTGTTCGCTTTTCATGGCGCACCCGACCTCGCCCTCGCCCAGGCCCTGGTCGAATCGATCACCATCGTGATCTTCGTGCTCGTGCTGCGCCGCCTGCCCGCGAACATCGCCCAGCACAACAAACCGGTACGCCGCAAGCGCCGCGTGCTGATCGGCAGCCTCGTCGGCCTGGTCATGGGCACGATCGGCTTCATCGCGCTCGGTGCCCGCCAGTTCGAGAGTATCGCCGGGGCACTGCCGCGGCTGTCGGTTGAAGACGGACACGGCAACAACATCGTCAACGTGATGCTCGTGGACATTCGAGCCTGGGACACCATGGGCGAGGTATCCGTGCTCATCGTTGTGGCGACCGGAGTCGCGAGCCTGCTCTTCGTGTCGGGTCGTAATTCCATCGTGCCCCGGCTGAAGGAATCCCGCCGCCTGCGCTCGGTCGCCAACCGTCGCCGGGTCGTCGCCGACCCCGAGTTCTCGAGCGAGGGCCATGCCGTCACCCGTCAGGCTTTCCTGCTCGCGGGGCGCAAGAACCCGCAGCGCAGCCGGTCGATTCTCATCGAGGTGCTCGTGCGGTTGCTGTTCCACCCCGCGATGATCGTGTCGATCTACCTTCTCTTTGCCGGCCACAACCTACCCGGCGGCGGGTTCGCCGGCGGACTGCTCGCCGGCCTGGCCCTGGTGGCGCGGTATCTCGCCGGCGGACGCTACGAGCTGAGCGAAGCGGCCCCAATCGACCCGGGCAAGATTCTCGGCCTCGGCGTGATTCTCGCCGTCGGCATGAGCGTCGTCTCGCTGTTCTTCGACGGCGTTCCTCTGGAGTCGGCGTACTTCACGGCGACCGTGCCCGTGCTCGGCGACCTGTCGTTCGGCACCGCGACCATCTTCGATATCGGCGTCTACCTCGTCGTCATCGGCCTCACGTACGACATTTTGCGCAGCCTCGGCAGTGAAATCGACCGGCAGAGCGAGTCGGACCAGAGCGGGCTGCGGCCCACGCCCGAACCCCTGATCGATGTCGGGGCGCCGACCCCTGCCACGAAAACCGAGGAGGTCAACCGATGAGCGCCTCCCTCACCCTCGTCATTCTGATGGCCGTCATGTACGCGGCCGGCGTTTACGTGATGCTCGAACGCAGCCTCACCCGGGTGCTGATCGGCTTTCTGCTCGTCGGCAATGCCACCAACCTGCTCATTTTCATCATGAGTGGGCGGGCGGGTAGTTCACCGATCGTCACCGGTACGAGCCTCCTGGACATGGTCGACCCGATTCCCCAGGTGCTCATACTTACCGCGATCGTGATCAACTTCGGCATCACCGCACTGCTGCTCGCGCTCATCTATCGTTCCTGGTGGCTGGCCCAGTTGGGTGACGAGGGCGATACCCTCACGGATGAGCACGCCGGCGAGAGCGCCGGTGAGGCCGACGCCACCTTCCGCTCCTCGTCAGACGATGACGATGCGATCGCCGAATCCATCGAGGGCTTCGAGCGGGGCGACGGCGCCACGAGCGATGAAGTCAGCAGGAACCGCCCAGCGAATGCTGGCGGCCGCGCTGGTGCATCCGCTCGCAATACGCCTGTTCCCGATGAGGGAGACCAGCGATGACCCCCCTGGTTCCCCTCATCGTGTGCCTGCCGCTGCTCGGTGCGGCGGTCGCCCTGACGCTCGGCCAGCGTCGTCGCCTGCAGGTGATGGTGAGCGTGGCGAGCCTCGCCGCGGCGACTGTCATGAGCGCGGTGCTGCTCGTGCTGGTCGACCGGTTTGGTCCGGCCGTGGTGCAGGTTGGCGGCTGGGAGGCCCCGTGGGGCATTGTGCTCGTCGTCGACCGACTCTCGGCGATCATGCTGCTCATCTCGGCGCTCATGCTGCTCGGAGTTCTGCTGTTCGCGGTCGGCCAGGGCATCGTCGACGGCGATACCGAAGCTCCGGTGTCGATTTTTCACCCGACCTATCTCGTACTGGCCGCCGGACTGTTCAACGCCTTCGTGGCCGGCGATCTCTTCACCATGTATGTCGGCTTCGAGATGCTGCTGTCGGCGAGCTATGTGCTGCTGACCCTCGGCGGCACGGGCGCCCGCATTCGAGTGGGCATCACCTACATTGTCGTGAGTCTGGTGTCGTCACTGCTGTTCCTGAGCGCGATCGCGCTCATCTACGGCGCGACCGGCACGGTCACCCTCGCCCTCATCGCCGAGCGGATGCCCGACCTCCCGGCCGATAGCCAGCTGATCCTCGGATTGTTGCTGCTGATCGCCTTCGGGGTGAAAGCCGCCGTGTTTCCGATGTCGTTCTGGCTGCCGGATTCATACCCGACCGCGCCCGCACCGGTCACGGCGGTGTTCGCCGGACTGCTCACCAAGGTTGGTGTCTACGCGATTCTGCGCACCCAGACCCTGTTCTTTCCCGATAACCAGTTTTCGATGCCGCTCATGATCGTCGCGGCACTGACCCTGCTCGTCGGCATTTTGGGGGCGCTCGCCCAAGCCGATATCAAACGGCTACTTTCGTTCACCCTGATCAGCCACATCGGCTACATGCTGTTTGGCATTGCGATCGGAACCCCGCTGGCCCTTGCGGCGACCATCTTCTACGTCGTGCACCACATCACCGTACAGACGACCCTGTTCTTGGCGGCGGGGCTCATCGACCGCGTCGGCGGCACCACGTCGCTGTCGCGCCTCGGCGGGTTGCTCAAATCTGCCCCGGTCGTGGCCATTTTGTTCTTTCTCGGCGCGCTCAACCTCGGCGGCATCCCACCGTTCTCCGGCTTTCTCGGCAAGATCGCCCTCTTCCAGGCCGGCACGATCGTCGGCGACCCGATCATCTACGTGCTGATCGGTGTCGGTGCTCTGACCTCGCTGCTCACGCTGTATACCCTGGCTCGAGCTTGGAACCTGGCCTTCTGGCGGCCCAAGAACCAGGTCAAGGATTACACCTCGTCGATGTCCGCGTCGCTGGTGGAAGACCCCCAGGACGAGGGCATCGTGCTCAAGAAGACGGTGTCACCGCTCATGGTCGGCACGACGACCGCCATGCTCGTCCTGACCCTCGGCCTGACCATTTTCGCCGGTCCGATCTTTGAGCTGACCACCCGGGCTGCCGGCAACATCAGCTCGCCGTCCACCTACATCGACGCCGTGTTCCCGAACGGCACCGGAGCGATCGAAGACACGAACGTGGGCACAAACTTCGAAGGCGGCGCCAAGTGACCACGTCGCGCGAACGCCTTGAAGCCGTCGGCAACCAGATTCCGCCGCTGATCGCCCTGATCGTGCTGTGGATGCTGCTCTGGGGTGAGTTCTCCTGGCTGAACTTGCTCGTCGGGTTCGTTGTCGCCATGATCGTCACCGTGGTGTTCTACCTGGTGCCGGTGCAGCTGAGCGGGCGCCTGCATCCGCTGCACACCGTGGTATTTTTCGTGCGGTTGATCGTCGACATTGTGCGGGCCTCGATCGATGTGTCCTGGCTGGCGGTGAAACCTCGGCTGGTCACGAGCAATGCGATCCTGGAGATTCGCTTGCGCACCCGTAGCGACCTCATCCTCACCTGGACCGCTGTGGCTACGTCGATCGTGCCGGGTTCGATCGTCGTCGACATCGACCGGGAATCATCGATCCTGTTTCTGCACGTGCTGAACATGCACAGTGCCCGCGATATCGAGCGGTTTCGGCGGTGCGTTCTCGACACCGAGCGGCGGATCGTGCGCGGCTTCGGCTCCCGCGAAGATGTCGAGCGGATGCGCGGGGTGCGGCCAGAGAACCGTCTCACGGCCCGCCGCGCCGCACGAACCAATGGAAAGGCATCCTCATGATGTTGCAGAGTGTGGCCGTGGTCGCCGGGGTCATGTTCGCGGTCGGGGCGCTCCTCGCCGTGTACCGCATCGTCGTCGGCCCGAGCGTGCTCGACCGCGTCATCGCCTCGGATGTGCTCGTCGCGACGATCATCTGCGCCCTCGGCGCCGAGATGGCCCTCAATCGGCACACCGACACCCTGCCGGTGCTGCTCGTACTGGCACTGTTCGCGGTGCTCGGATCCTTCAGCGTCGCCCGCTTTCTGCCCGCGCGGGACAGCGCATGAGCGCCCTATTTCACGATGTACTGACGGCGGTTCTCGTGCTCGCCGGCGCCACCATGTGCCTCGCCGCCGGAATCGGGCTCATCCGCTTTCCCGACGTGTTGTCGCGTCTGCACGCCGCGACCAAACCGCAGATTTTTGGTCTCATGGCTGTGACAGCGGATGTCGCGATCAACAACTTCTCGGTCGGCACCGTCACGCTTGTCGTTGCGATCGTCGTCTTTCAGGCCCTGACCGCGCCGATGGCCGCGCACCTGGTGGGCCGGGCCGCGTACGAGACCGAGCACCTGCGCCCCGACCTGCTCATCGTCGACGAATTGGAGGCCCGCCGGGCCGCTCGCTAACGGCTCGCGGTCTGGCCCATCGACGCAAACGCCGGCACAGGCTGATATGCTGGCGGAGTCGCAACTGGCGTAGCACGAAGATGGGTCACCATCGGGGAGCGACTGACACGGTTGGTGGCCGCACGCCTGGGCCGCAACATCCACACGTAAGGAGAACTCCGTGCCTGATACCGCTACCGTTCTGAGGTCGACCTTCAACGAGCCGCTCTCGGTTGTCGACCCCGAGATTGCCGCCGTGCTCGAGCAGGAGCTCGGCCGCCAGCGCGACTATCTCGAAATGATTGCGAGCGAGAACTTCGTTTCCCGCGCCATTTTGCAGTCGCAGGGCTCGGTGCTCACCAACAAATACGCCGAGGGCTACCCGGGGCGCCGCTACTACGGCGGATGCGAGTACGTCGACGTTGCCGAGCAGCTCGCCATCGACCGCGCCAAGAGCCTGTTCGGTGCCGCCTACGCGAATGTGCAGCCGCACTCCGGCGCCACCGCCAACGCCGCGGTACTCTCCGCCATCGCCACGCCCGGCGACACCATCCTCGGGCTCGAGTTGGCCCACGGCGGCCACCTCACCCACGGCATGAAGCTCAACTTCTCGGGCAAGCTGTACAACCCGGTGGCCTACGGCGTCGACCCGGAGACTTTCCGTATCGACATGAACGTCGTGCGCGACAAGGCCCTCGAAAGCAGGCCGAAGGTCATCATTGCCGGCTGGTCGGCTTATCCGCGCCACCTCGACTTCGAAGCCTTCCGTGCCATCGCCGACGAGGTCGGCGCGTTGTTGTGGGTCGACATGGCCCACTTCGCCGGACTCGTCGCTGCTGGCCTGCATCCCTCGCCCGTGCCCTACGCCGATGTCGTGTCGAGCACCGTGCACAAGACACTCGCCGGCCCGCGCTCGGGGATCATTCTGTCGCGCGATATGGCCCTGGCCAAGAAGCTCAACTCCAACGTGTTCCCCGGCCAGCAGGGCGGACCGCTCATGCACGTGATCGCCGCCAAGGCCACCGCGTTCAAGCTCGCGGCCGAGCCCGAGTTCAAGGAGCGCCAGGAGCGCACCCTGCGCGGTGCCAGCATCCTCGCCGACCGCCTCACTGCCGATGACTCGCGGGCCCACGGCATCGACGTGCTCACCGGCGGCACCGACGTGCACCTCGTGCTCGCCGACCTGCGCCACTCTGAAATCAACGGCCAACAGGCCGAAGACGCCCTGCACGAGGTCGGCATAACCGTGAACCGCAACTCGGTTCCGTTCGACCCGCGCCCGCCGATGGTCACCTCTGGCCTCCGCATCGGCACGCCCGCCCTGGCCACCCGCGGATTCGGCGATGTCGAGTTCACCGAGGTCGCCGACGTCATCGCCGAAGCGCTCAAGCCCGGCGCCGATATTGCCGCGCTCCGCACCCGCGTCGGCGTGCTCACGCAGGCGTTCCCGCTGTATTCCGGGCTGCAGCAGTAACGTAACCGCGTCGATAACGGATGCCGCCGGCCGGCTCGGTTAGCGGCATCCGTCGTCTCGGCATTGACAGCGCGTCGCTCGTGCGTTGCCTGCGCGTTACCCGCGCGACTCGTACCGATCGCAGACTGGACGACGGCACGCGGCCCCGGTGCACCGACGTAAACGATCAGACTAGGAACCACGATGACGGCAATCACACTGGACGGGGTCACAACCGCGTCCGATATCAAAGCCGAGCTGCGGGACCGTATTTCTGCCCTGCGCTCGCACGGCGTCGTGCCGGGCCTGGCCACCCTGCTCGTGGGAAATGACCCGGGTTCTGAGCTCTACGTTGCGGGCAAGCATCGCGACTGCGCTGAGGTCGGCATCGAATCGCTGCGTATCGACCTGCCCGGTTCGGCGACCACGGCCGACGTGCGCGCCGCCATCAACGACCTCAACAACAGTCGTGAGGTGACCGGCTACATCATTCAGCTGCCGCTGCCGGTTGGCCACAACGAGAACGCGATGCTCGAGCTCATCGATCCGTCAAAGGATGCCGACGGCCTGCACCCGACCAACCTGGGACGCCTCGTGCTCGGTATCGAGGGCGAACTCCGCTCACCGCTGCCCTGCACCCCCGCTGGGATCGTCGAGCTGCTACGCCGGTATGACGTGCCGATCGTGGGCAAGAAGGTCGTCGTGGTCGGCCGTGGACTCACGGTCGGGCGTCCGCTTGGCCTGCTTTTCACGCGCAAGGGCCTCGACGCGACCGTCACCCTCACCCATTCCCGCACGGTCGACCTCGCCGCTGAGGTACGTCGCGCCGACATCGTCGTGGCCGCTGTCGGTGTGCCGCACCTGGTGCAGGCCGACTGGATCAAGCCCGGTGCCGCGGTACTCGACGTGGGAATCACCCGTGTGCACGACGAGGTCACCGGCAAGGGCAAGCTCACCGGCGATGTGCACCCCGACGTGGCCACGGTCGCCGGGCACCTCTCACCCAACCCGCGCGGCGTCGGCCCGATGACTCGCGCCATGCTGCTCTCCAACGTGGTCAAGGCCGCCGAGCAGTCGCTGCGGGCGTAGGCTGCCCGCCGTCGGCGGTCTCGGCAGGCTCGACGAACGAAACATTGGTCGAGCGCATGCCCGTTGGTCGAGCTTGTCGAACTACAGTGCGGTCAGGGCCGCGCGGTGCCGCTCGGTGTGCTCGAGATAGTTCTCGGCGTTGAGACGGATGCTGGCGATCTCGTCGTCGGTCAGCGGGCGACGAACCTTCGCCGGCACCCCGGCCACGAGCGATCCGGGCGGCACAACGGTGCCGCCGAGCACCACGGCTCCGGCGGCCACGAGCGATCCGGTGCCGATGAGGGCGCCGTTCAGAATGGTCGCGGCCATGCCGACGAGCACATTGTCTTCGATCGTGCAGCCGTGCAGCACCGCTCCGTGCCCAACCGAGACGCCCGTGCCCAGGGTGAGGGGAAAGTCCGTGTCGACGTGGCACGAGACGTTGTCCTGCAGGTTAGACCCGGCCCCGATCGTGATCGGTTCGAGCTCGGCCCGCAGCACGGAGTTGTACCATACGCTGGCCCGGTTGTGCAGGGTCACGTTGCCCACAATGACGGCGCCCGGCGCGACGAACGCGCTCTCGGCGATAATCGGGGCGGGCGTGTTGGGCAGCGCAATAATGCGGGCAGAACGGTCGGCAGTCATAGGCGCCAGCCTACCGGGGCACTCGCTCGTCGCGTCCAGCGGATGCCGCAGCCTACTCGCGCCCGGCGCCGTCGGCGGCGCGCACGACGAACAGGTCGGGCGTACGTAACCCTCGGTCGTCGAAAGCCGCCAGAACAGCGGCCTTGACCGCGGGCAGGACGGCCCGCGGCGTGAGTGCGATCGCCGCGCCGCCGAATCCTCCGCCGGTCATTCGGGCTCCGATGGCCCCGGCCGCACGAGCGGTCGTGACCGCCAGGTCGAGTTCCGGCACAGAGATTTCGAAGTCGTCGCGCATCGACAGGTGTGAAGCATCCAGGAGGGCTCCGATCGCGCCCGGGCCGTGCGAGCGAAGCGCCTGCACGGTGTCGAGCACCCGCTGGTTCTCGGTCACGATGTGCCGCACCCGCCGAAACGTCTCGTTGTCGAGGGTTTCAGCGGCCCGGCCCAGGTCGTGCAGATCAAGGTCACGCAGCGAGTCAACTCCCATGAGCGCGGCGCCGGCCTCACAGCTGGCTCGTCGGGCGGCATAACCACCGCTGGAGTGGGCGTGTACCACCTTGGTATCGATGACCAGCAGATTAAGCTCAGCGGCGTCGAAGCCGAGCGGAATCACCTCGGAGTGCAGGCTGCGGCAGTCCAGAAAGACGCCGCAATCGGCGCGCCCGAGCAGCGATGCTGACTGGTCCATGATGCCGGTCGGCGCACCCACCGCACGGTTTTCGGCCAACTGACCCACCCTGGCGAGCGTCGGACGCTCCAGACCGAGGTTCCAGACATGGTTGAGCGCAAGGGCGATGGCGCTTTCGATTGCGGCCGATGACGACAAGCCGGCACCGATGGGCACCTCAGAGTCGATGTAAACGTCAAAACCGCCCGCGCGGCTCAGATCGGCGCCGAACTGGCTGAGCGCCCACGCTACGCCGAGCGGGTAGGCCGACCAGCCCCGCAGGTTCTCGGGCTGAAGGTCGTCGAGCCGAAGCCCAATGATGTCGTCCGAGAACGAACTCGCGACGGAAATCAGTCGGTCGTCGCGCGGACTGAGCGCGACCACGGTGCGCCGGTCAATTGCGAGCGGAAAAACGAAACCCTCGTTGTAGTCGGTGTGCTCGCCGATCAGGTTGACCCGTCCCGGCGCCGACCAGACTCCAGCCGGGGCCTCGCCGAACCGCATCGCGAAACCGGCGACGGTGCGCGCGTGCACAGCGCTCATTGAATAACCCGTGCGGCAGCGGATGCGGCCCCCGCGGCCTGTGAGGTTTGCGCCGGCCCACCGCGCTCTGCGGCGGCATCCGCTACGATACTGCGCTCAACCCCAGCACGAATGAGCTCGGCGGCCTGTTCGGGCGTGACGTCACCGATCCAGGCGCCCATGGCGGCCTCCGAGCCGGCCAGAAACTTGAGTTTATCCTCGGCCCGTCGGGGGCTGGTTACCTGGAGCATCAATCGGATGTCGTCTCGGTGCACGTTGACCGGGGCTTGGTGCCAGGCAGCGATGTACGGGGTTGGACTCGTGTAGATCGCGTCGATGCCGCGCAGAAGGCGGCGATACAGTTCGGCCAGTTCGTCGCGTTCGGCCAGGCTTGTTGCGGCGATGTCGGGTATCTGGCGATGCGGCAGCATGTGCACCTCAAGGGGCCAGCGGGCGGCGAAGGGTACGAAGGCGGTCCAATGCTCCCCGCGAAGAAGCACGCGTTCACCGGCCTGTTCACTCTGGAGAACGTCGGCGAAGAGCCCGGGGCCGTAGCGTGAGACCGATTCGATGAGCCGCTGGGTTCGCGGGGTGACGTACGGGTAGGCATAGATCTGGCCGTGCGGATGCCGCAGGGTCACCCCGATCTCTTCGCCTCTGTTTTCAAACGGAAAGACTTGCTCGATGCCTGTCATGCCGGAGAGTGCAGAGGTTCTCTCGGCCCAGGCTTCGATGACGGTACGGGCCCGAACGACCGAGAGGCTCGCGAACGATCCTTCGTGCTCGGGGCTGAAGCAGACGACCTCGCATCGGCCGACCGATCGTCGAGCGCGGCCGAGCCCGACCGTCGCAAGGTCGTCGAGACCGGTCGGGGCGTTGTCGTCGGCGAGCAGCGGACCGAACGAGGGCGACTTGTTCTCGAACACGGCCACGTCGTAATTACTGGGCACCTCCGAGGGGTTGTCGGGCGTCGCCGGTGCGAGCGGGTCGAATCGGGCCGGTGGCAGGAAAACTCGGTTCTGCCGCCCAGCGGCGATCGAAACCCACTCGTTGGTCAGTGCGTCCTGACGCATGCTTGCGGTCTCTTGTCGCGGCGCGGGTAAACGCAGATCAGCGCCGCGCTCGGCCGGGAGGGCAGAATCCGGGTCGTCAAAGT
The DNA here is from genome assembly GCF_015751745.1 of Cryobacterium sp. CAN_C2. NCBI lineage: Bacteria > Bacillati > Actinomycetota > Actinomycetes > Micrococcales > Microbacteriaceae > Cryobacterium > Cryobacterium sp. CAN_C2. The sequence goes on along the minus strand of NZ_JADOUX010000004.1, from coordinate 16,603 downwards.
AGATGAGGTCGCGTCCGTCGCTGAGCTGATGGGTGTGGCGCGGGATGCGCGGATCCGCGAGGAACGTGGGGGCAGGGTTTGTCATGACAGACCCACCGTAACAAATTTGCGTATCTGAAACCACTACTTTCGTATTGAAAAAGAAACACAAGTAAGTGAAGATGGAGGTATGACCGAGGCGACGACCGAACAGGACGTATTGCCGGCGCATCAGCGCCGTGAGCAGATTGCGCAGTTGGTCATCGACCGCGGATTCAAGAAGGTCAGCGAACTCGGCGAAACGTTCGGGGTCTCCGGTGTCACCGCACGCACCGACCTTGATGCCCTCGAACGGGCCGGTCGAGTGCGTCGCGTGCACGGCGGGGCTGTTGCGGTGGCCTTTTCGGGGCTGACCGCACGCGAATTCTCGTTCGAAGAGGCACTTTCGGCCTCGGTGCTACCGAAGCAGCAGATCGGCACGCTCGCGGCATCGCTCGTTTTCAGCGGACAGAGCGTGATCCTTGATGTCGGCACGACGACGCTGGCGATTGCCCGTGCGCTGCGGGCCAGGACAGACCTGCGCGACGTCGTCGTGATCACCAATGGGCTCAGCATTGCTCTCGAGCTCGAGCCTGCCATTCCCCGCTTCTCCGTGATCGTCACAGGCGGTTCCCTGCGCCCGCTGCAGCATTCCCTCGTCGACCCGCTCGCCGGCCTGATTTTCGCCCAGGTGCACGCCGACCTCGCCTTCATCGGCTGCAACGGCGTCGACGTCGAGCACGGAGTGACGAACATCAACCTTCCCGAGGCGGGCGTGAAGGCACAGATGCTGGACTCAGCCACCCGGGTAATCGTCGTGGCCGACGGGTCGAAGATTGGCCGGGTACACCTCGGCCGAATCGGCGCGCTCGACGCCTTCGACACGCTCCTAACGGATGCTGCCGCCGACGCGGCCACGCTGGCACCCCTCCGCAAGTACGGATTGACCGTGCTTCAGCCCGGTGGCGACAGCGCCCCCTAGGCTGGGCGAATGAGCGCAGCAACGGGACAGCAGTTTGAACTCACCGTGCAGACGCCGAGCGGCGGTGCACGCGCCGTCATTACAGAGGTGGCCGCCGGCATCCGCTTGTATACGGTGAACGGCATCGATCTGGTCGAGCCTTTTCCGGCCGAGGTAACACCTCCAATGGCCGCGGGAATCGTGCTCGTTCCGTGGCCGAACCGTATTCGCGACGGTAGCTGGACTCAGAAGGGCGTGACTCGTCAGCTCGCTCTGACCGAACCTGCCCGCCACAATGCCATTCACGGTTTGTTGCGCTTCGGCGCCTATCGGCCGGTCGCCAGCACAGCGGCGTCGGTCACGCTTTCAGCGACCGTCTTTGCGCAGTCGGGTTACCCGTTTCAGGTTGAGACGCGCGTCACGTACACGCTCACGGCTGATGGCCTGGAGGCCAATCACACCCTGCGCAACACGGGTTCGGATTCGGCCCCGGTAGCGCTCGGTACCCACCCGTACCTCAAGATTGGGGATGTGCCGACGGGCGACCTCGTGCTGCACCTCTGTGCTGAAACGCACATCGACGTCGATGAACGTCTGAACCCACTCGGTGAAAGCGCCGTCGACGGTACCCGATTCGACCTGCGTGGGGGAGCACGTGTGGCCGATCTCGACCTCGACGATGGTTTTGGGGCCGTACGGGTCGTTGACGGCCGCAGCGAACATCGTCTCCAGGCCCCCGACGGTCGCAGCGTCACCCTCTGGGGCGATGAGAATATGCGTTACGTTCAGGTCTTCACGCCCCGAATCTTTCCGGTGCGGGCGAGCGAAAATGAAGCGGATGCGCGCGGGCAGGCGATCGCCATTGAGCCCATGACGGCACCCGCCGACGCGTTCAACTCCGGCGCGGGCCTGACTTGGCTACGACCGGATGAATCCTGGACCGTGCGCTGGGGTATTCGTCACGAGGGGTTCACCGGGACGCAGCGGGTTTCGGTTCAGAGCAGTGCCGGTGCCTAAACTGATGGTGTCTTCTGTAGCGCGTCACCGACAGCGAGAAAGTAGAGCGATGCGAGCATTCGTGGCACTCGGCGCCGGACTACTGGCGCTCATCGTGGGCGCGGGAGCCTCGACGGTGGCCTACGCCACGGCACCCGTCGATTTCGGCGCGAGCCACGTGGTCGACTCGGCCGGGGTTCTCGGCGACCGTGCAGCCGAGGTCACCAACCGGCTCGACCAACTGTTCAGCGACACGCAGATCGACCTCTACGTTGCCTTCGTCGGCTCGTTTACGAATCCGAGCGACCGAGAACAGTGGGCCGACCAGGTGATCAGCCAGAACGGCATGGGCACCAATGACATTCTGCTTGCGGTGGCCACCGACGATCGGGAATACCAGCTGCGCGTCACACCGGGCTTTCCCCTGACCGCCTCCCAACTCTCCGATGTGCAGCTGGGGTCGATCGAACCTGCCCTCCGCGACAGCGACTGGGCCGGCGCTGCACTGGCGGCAGCTGATGGACTCGCCGCCGGCGTTTCCGGCCAGGGCCAGCCCGAGACCGGCCCGGGCAACCCCAGCGACGGCCAGGTGCAGCCCGATGCTGGCCAATCAGGCGGGGGCGGGGCAATATTCAGCACCGTGATCGTGCTGATCGGGATCGGACTGATCTTCCTCTTCATTGTTCGTCGTCGTCGACGTCGTGCCTCACCCGTTGCTCGGGTGGAGCCGCAGATTTCCACCGAACAACTCGGTCATGAGGCCGGCCGCGCCCTCGTGCAAACTGACGACGCCGTCAAGACCAGCGGGCAGGAGCTCGGCTTCGCGACGGCCCAATACGGCGAGGCGTCCACCAAGCCATTCCACACCGCACTTGCCCAGGCCCAGCAAAAGCTTCTGGCCGCTTTCACCCTGCAGCAGAAACTCGATGATGCCGAACCCGACAGCGACGAGCAGCGTCGCGCCTGGTTCAATGAAATCGGGCAGCTCTGCGCCCTTGCAAACGCGCTGCTCGACGAGCAGACCGCTGACTTCGACGAACTCCGCCAGGTCGCCAAAAACGCACCGGCGGTGGCAGCATCCGTTGCCCAAAAACTAGCCGAACTGCAATCCCGCGTGCCCCGGGCTGAACAAGAGCTCGCCAGCCTCGCTTCTCGCTACACCGAGGTGGCCCTCGCTACGGTCGCCGACAACCCGGCGCAGGCCCGCGAACGCATCACCTTCGCGAGCGAGGCTCTGGGTGAAGCCAGGGCGCGCCTTGAGGCCTCCGACCCTGGCGCTGCCGCGGTCACCCTTCGCGCCGCCGAAGAATCCGTCGATCAGGGCGAACTGTTGCTCGAGGCGATTGACCGTCTGTCGTCCGGGCTCGGCAAGGCGGTGGCCAGCATCGCTCCTCTCGTCGCTGACCTTGAGAACGACCTGAGAGTCGCCCGATCTATTCCGAGCCAGGCCGACGCCGGTGCGAATCTCCCGGGCGTAATCGCGCTCACCGAGCAGTGTCTGAGCGAGACGAAGACCCGGCTCGCGTCGGGCCCGGTCAATCCGCTCGAACTCGGTCAGCGACTTGAGTCGGTCAATGCGCAAATGGACGCCGTGCTCAAGGGCGTTCGCGATGCCACCGAGCGAGCACGCCGGGTGCGCACGGCCCTCGACCAGACCCTGCTGTCCGCCCGCGGTCAGGTGTCGGCCGCCGAGGACTTCATCGGCGCGCGACGCGGTGCGATCGGACCGGAGTCGCGCACCAGGCTGGCGGAGGCTACCCGGTTCGTGGCGCTCGCCGAAGCCCAGGCGGGCGTTGACCCCGAGGCGGCGCTTGCGGCGGCCCAGCGCGGAAATGCGCTCGCCGCCGAGGCGAACGCACTCGCCCGCAAAGACGTCGATGGCTACGGTAACGACGACGACTTCTTTGGTGGCGGCCGGGGCTCGCGTGGGAGCAACGGCTCGTTGGGTGCGGCGCTTGGTGGCATCCTGATCGGATCGCTGTTGAGTGGTGGCTTCGGCGGGTTTGGTGGCGGTGGCGGGTTTGGTGACGGTGGCAATAGCGGTGGCGGTGGCGGGTTTGGTGGCGGCGGCGATAGCGGCGGCGGTGGCAGCTTCTGACTCACTAAGAACGGGGCAGGCCCTCTTCGTTCTGAGTTCAGCGGGCCCGGCTGGCCAGCTTTTGACAGCACGTGCCACACGAGGTCGCCGGTGTTGAGCAGTCCGCCTAACGCTGCCCGGCTCCGATAACCAGTTCGGCGAGCACCCGGCGCACCGACGTGCGAACAAGAACTTCTGGTCGGCTCAGCACATCGATCTGCCGCCCCACCGACAGGTCGCGAAACGGTACGAGCACCATACCATCGCCCTTGCGGGGCGCTATCGTGTAGCGCGGCAGCAGTGCTAGGGCCGCCCCGGTCGCGACGACCGAGGCCGCCACGAAGAACTCGTTGATGCGGTGCGCGATCCGTAGCGGCGCATCGGCCGCAGCGGCGACCACGTTCACCGCCTCTGCGAGCGGAAAACCGGCGTGTCCGGTGACCCAGGATTCGTTTCGAATATCGTTTATCGACAGTGACACACTCACGGTCACCGGCAGGCCGGGGTCGTTCTGAAACCGCGCCACCGCTTCATCCGTCCGAGCCATCGCTGTTGACACACCGGTGGCCGCCAGCGCCAGTGCCACCCCGGCCGGCGTCAACCCGAGTACCCGCCCGCGTTTCTCGGTGAGCGGTACGCCGGCCCGCCGTTGCACGGCGCGGAGCTGCTGCGACACCGCCGACGACGAGACGTGCAGTGCCCGAGCCACCGCGGCGACGCTTTCGCGCTCGCCGAGCTCTCGCAACACGGCCAGTTGACGCACTTCCATGAGCCGAGGCTAAAGTATCTGTTCAAAAAATGGCATCTAGACTGCACGGATGCCGTCCCGCACGATTACCCCATGACCACCACCCTGGCCCATCGCTCGCTGCTGCCGCGCCTTGGGCGCTACCGGGTCGACATCGTGCTCCTGCTCGTTGCCGCGGTGTGGGGCGGCAGTTACCTGAGTGCAAAGGTGCTCACCGAGCAGGCCAGCGTATTCGCCGTTCTCGCACTGCGGTTTCTGGTGGCGGCGCTCGCTCTGGTGATCGTATGGGTGGTTCGGCGCGAGCGGCTTCCGTCGCGGCGTGCGGTGGGTATCGGGGTGCTGCTCGGGGTGACGCAGGCGAGTATCCTCTGGCTCGAGACCCAGGGAGTGGCGTTCACCTCGGCCACGAATGCCGGGTTGATCATCAGCCTCACCATCATTGTCACGCCGGTACTCGAGTCGGTCGCGGCCCGCCGGTGGCTACCGCGCCCGTTCTTCGTTGCCGCCGTACTCGCGGTGGTCGGGGTCGCTCTGCTGGTCTCCGGAAACGGATTTTCACAGCCGGACGCGGGCGACCTGCTCATCCTCGCGGCGGCGCTCGTGCGCTCCCTACACGTCACCATGATGGGCCACCTCACCCGCGGCCGTAGCGACAGCACCATCACGCTCACCCTGCTGCAGGCACTCGTGGGGGCGGCCGTCTTCACCGCCTTCGACGTTCCCGGCCTCGTCGCGGCCATTGCGACCTTCACACTGGCCGGATGGGTCGGCGTACTCTACCTCGGCCTTGCCTGCAGCGTGTTCGCGTTCCTGGCGCAGATGTGGGCAATCCGCCGTACCTCTGCCGCCCGAGCGAGCCTGCTCATGGGCACCGAACCCATCTGGGCGGTGCTCGTGGGAGTATCGCTCGGCAGCGAGACCCTCGGTCTGTTGGGTGCCGCCGGGGCCGTGCTCATCATTGCGGGAACCTTCTGGGGCCAGCGTATCGAGGCCGCCCACCGTGTGAACTCGGGCCGCCTAGGCTGACCCGGCGTGTGGCTCCGGCGCCTGCGTCCCACTGGCCGAGCTGTGAGTTTCCCCCGGTGAATTGGTGTCGTTCTCATAGGTCTTGCTCACAGGTCGGCGCAGCGAAACCACGCGGCGCCCAGAGTGCTCTCGAGCGGATACCGCAAGCGACGTTACGACAGCACGTCGCGCACGAGGTCGTCGTTCTCGTGGTTCTGCAGCCGAGAGAAGATGTAGCCACCGATCAGCAGCACGAAGGGGAGGGCGACGAGTACCCAGCCGATGGTGCTGAGGCCCCAGGAGGTGGTGGTCGGGTCGACGCCGTCGGCCACGGTGCCGGCCAGCAGGCCGAAGTGGCTCATGAGCAGGTATTCGCCGAGTAGCAGACCGACCGTGGCCAGCACCGGGGCGATCAGGGTTTGGAAGATGTTCTCGGTGCCCTGATTGCGATGAAAGTAAACGATGATGGCGATGCTCACCAGAATTTCGATGAGCACGATGGCGATGACCGCGAGGCCGCTGAACCAGTAGAACAGGTTGAGCACCGGGTCGAGCTGGAACACCGCGAACACGACGAGCACGACGCCGGTGATGACGGACGTGACGAGCGACGCCGTGCTCGGGGCTCCGCGCCCGTTGACCGTGCGGAGCAGCTTGGGTAGCGCTCCGCCGCGACCGAGCGCGAACAGGTAGCGGCTGGCCGCGTTCTGAAACGCCAGGAGTCCGGCGAACAAGCTCGACAGCACGAGGATGCTCATGAGCGTCGCCATCCACGGGCCGACGTACTGGGTCGCCAGTGCGAACAGCACCGCGGCCGGGTCGGCCAGGGGAACGCCCGCAACCGAAGACAACTCGACGGTCTTCTCGACCACGGTCGACGTTCCCATGCCAGTCACCATGGCAAACGCGGTCAGGCCGAACAAGACGGTAATGACGACGACGGCAAGGTAGGTAGCGCGGGGGACGACCGTCTTGGGATCCTTGGATTCTTCACCGTAAATGGCGGTGGCTTCGAAGCCGATGAAGGAGGCGAAGGCGAAGGCGAAGGCGATGCCGGCCGAGCCGGCCAGTCCGCCGGCGACGATGGCGGCGGGGTTGAATGAGGCCCAGAAGTTCAGGCCCTCCGGCCCGCCGTCGATGAGGATGGCGACCGCGGTGACCACGAGGGCGGTCAGTTCGAGCAGCATCAGCACGCCGAGTACCTTGGCACCGACGTCGACACTGAGCAGGGAGAGCAGGGTCACGACGCCCCAGGACAGGAGTGACCAGGCCCACCAGGGGAGCACACCAACTTGACCGGCCATCAGGGCGCCGAAGAATCCATAGATGGCGAGTTGAATGGCGAGGTAGGCGAGGATCGACACGAACGCCGAGGCGGTGCCGAGGTGGCGCCCGAGGCCGCGGCCGATGTAGGCGAAGAAGGCGCCGGCGTTGGTGACGCGCTGGCTCATCGCGGCGTAGCCGACGCTGAACACGAGCAGGGTGAGCCCGACGACAACGTAGGCGCCGGGGGCCGCCGCGCCGTTGCCGAGCACAATCGCCACGGGCACCGCTCCGGTCATACCGACGAGCGGGGCCGCGGCTGCGACGACGAAGAAGACGATTCCGAGAACGCCGAGCCGGCCCGTGTGCAGGGCCGTTTCCGGTGCTGTGGTTGAATCAGGTTTGGTCTGGGTCATGGCTACTCCTCGTTGAGTAAGAGGTCGAGTGCAATTGTGTGCGTGAGGCTGGTGTCGGAGAACGGATGCTGCGGCATCCGTTCCGCTGTGTGTCTCACAGCGTGTCAATCTCTGTGCTAAACCGTTTGTCATTTGCGGCACCGCATTTGTCGAATTGCGCAGTGCTGTCGAGGTTCACGTGCTGTGGCGCGGCACCAGCTGTCGGGCTGCGCAGCGCTGCCGAATGGCGCGGTGCGGTGGTGCTGAGCTGCGTGCTCTCGAGCGGCATCGCACGTGTCGAATCGTGCAGGCTCAGCACGCCCGAGCACTCACCCGCGGCGGTACGTGCTCGGCGTCTTGCCGAACGCCGTGCGAAAGATGCGGCTGAAGTGCGCGGCGTCGACGAAGCCCCAGCGGGCGGCGATGGTGCCCACCGAGCGATCGCCGAGAATGGGGTCGCGCAGGTCTCGGCGGCAGTGCTCCAGGCGGCGGGTACGGATCCAGCTCGCCACGGTGCTGTCGGCCTCGTGGAACACATTGTGAAGGTGCCGAGTCGAGATGAAGTGGGCGGCCGCGATGCTCGCCGGGCACAGCTCCGGATCGCCCAAATGCCCATCAACATACGAGCGGATGCGCGCGAGCAGGTCGCCATGCACCCCCGCCACGGGATCGCGGCGCAGGTTCAGTTCACTCTCGAACATGGTCGCGATGAGGTCGACGGCGTTGTAGGCGAGGCGGTGTCCGCTCGCGCCGGAGAGCACGTCGAGGTTCTCTGCGAGCTGCACCATGAACGGACTGATCAGGCGGCCCAGTCCCGCGTCGCCGGGCAGTCGCACGGCGGTGAGCTGGCCGACCGAATCGGCCGGAAGGTCGAGCACGTCGTGCGGAAACATGAGCACGAGGGTACGAAAATCCTCTTCAAAGGCGAGCGTGTACGGCCGGTTGGTGTCGTAGACGGCCAGGTCGCCCGGGCGCAGGGTTGCCTCCCGGTTGTCCTGCACGAGCATGCCGGTGCCCGCCAGCTGCAAATTCAGCTTGAAATACTGCCGAGCGGATGCCGCGATCAGGGCCGAAGTACGCAGAACCTGGTGTCCGTTGGCGGTGACCTCGACGATCGACAGCTCGTCAAGCACCCGCGAGCGCAGGGTGCCGTGAAAGGTGCGGGAAACACTCCGCACCTCGAGCGGAACGAACGACTGCGACACGAGCGTGCGCCACTGCGCGAAGGAGTCGGCGACGGCGAACTCTACGCTGTCGGTCGGTACCGTGCTGGCCAAGCTGGCAGTGTCGGTGGCCGAAGTGGTGGCCGACGTGCTGGCCGACGTGGTGGCCGACGTGCTGGTCGACGTCGTGGTCAGCGTCTGGCTGAGCGGAACGATGTCGTTGGGCGGGGCGACGATCGTCTCGCGTGCGGCTTGCGCCGCCGGGTTCACAACCGTCATCGTCACGAGGAACTCCTTCGCCGGGTCTAGTTCGGCGACCAGCTCGGTCCTCGGGGGCGGATCGATGATCGTCTGCAGCCAATGTAGTACCGCGCGCGCCGAATGTCATTCTTTTTTCGACACTCGGCGAAAAAAGACCCGTATGACGCACGTGCATGAGGTAGCGGTCCCTCGTGCTGATCAATGCAGGCCACGCTGCGGCTGTGGCGGCTGGGCGGCAACGCGCACGACGCGACTATGGCTGCGGTGCGTGACCATCCCGTCGGTCGACACCATCTCGTTGGTCGAGACCATCTCGGCCATCCGGCACGGCGTCAGCGGGCTTCGGTGCCTCGCTACTGATGCTGGAGTTGGAGTATGAGCGGGTTCTTGCTGTGCAGTGGGATCAGCGTCTGTTGCGGGTCGATCGTTACGGGTGGCTGCAGCCAGAACGGGCCGTGGTCGGAAACCACCTGCCAGCCTTCCTGGTCTAGTCGGCGGGTCCAACGTCCCTTCCGCAGCGCGCTTCTCGGCCGCCAACGTGACAGTCAATTCCGCGGCATCCGTTTCGGCCATCAAGATGCCCGACACACCGAGCTTCACCGCTTCCGCGCGGCTGGAGCCGTTCACGTGCTGAATCATCGCCCCCGGCGGCGCAAACCCCCGCCCGCCGCCAGGCCCTCCCGGCCGAGCTCCGGCCGTGACCGCCGAGCGACCGTGCCGGCCATCCACTCCGCGAATACACCCAGCCGCCGCCGCACCTCCACCAACGACCGTTGACCACTGACCACTGACCACTGACCACTGACCACTGACCACTGCGCACGTGCAGCTGAGAACGGCTAGTTCCCGGTGGCGAGCAGACGCAAGTACCCGTCCAGCTGCATCACGAGATGCTCGGGCGCGTGCTCGTCGGGGGAGAGCGAGGCGGTAATCTGCGCGCCCAGCACGACGTTCATGAGGTGACCCACAACATCCGTATCGGTGATGCTGGTGTGCACCTCGTCGGCCGCGCGCGCCTCGGCGAGGTGACCGAGCAGTGCGAGCCGCCACTGCAACATCGACTCGTCGTGCAGCTGCGCTTTGGCGGTGCTGTTGAGCGCCTTCTGCCAGAACGGAATCACAATGCGCGCCTCGCTCACGCGCGTCTCGTCGAGCGGCAAGATCTCGTGGCAGTAGGCGCGCACGGCAGCCAGTCCGGTCAGTCCGGCGGTCGAGCGCGCGATGCGCAGATTGGTCTGGCTGAACACGTGCCCGAAGGCGAAGGTCAGTAGGTCGTCCTTGGTGCCGAAATAGGGCTTGAGTGCGCCGTTGGCGAATCCCGCCTCGGTCGCGATCTCGCGCAGGGTCGCGCCCTCGATACCGTGGCGAGCGATGATGCGCCACGTGGCATTGACCAATTCAACGCGACGCTGGTTGTGATCGACGACTTTCGGCATGGGCCCTCTTCTGGTGGCGAAACCTTAGCTTGTCAGAAAGATTCGTCAAACGCTTGCCATCGGTAGCGCTGACCATTTATATTCTACAACCATAGGAAAAAAACTCTCTCGGGTCCACACCATTGTGGTCCGGGCCGATCCAGGAAAAGAGAACCCATGTCTCCCGGGCTTGCCGCCGACACCGACACCGTGACCGCCTTCGCGCTGCCCACCGCGGAGGAACTGCATAAAGTGCGCACGATTCTGGCCGACGCCGACCTCTTTGGCGACAGTATGCGCGTCGCCTATCTCGGTCTGCTCGACCCGCCACGTGGCGCCACAAGTGAAGAAACGGATCGCCGCTTTCGAGTCTTCCTGCACGATATCTCCGGCGCCGCTCCCACCGACGTGACCGTTTCGGTCACGCACGCCTTGGTCGAATCGAGTGTGACCCTGGACACCGCGCTCACCGGCGAACTGCCCGTACTCGAAGAGGAATTCGGCGCCGTCGAAGAGCTCCTCACGACGGATGCCCGCTGGCTCGCCGCCCTCGCCGCCCGCGGCCTCGACGTGGCCACCGTGCGCGTCGCGCCACTCTCCGCCGGGGTGTTCGAGTACCCGAACGAGAAGGGCCACCGCATTCTGCGCGGCCTCGCCTTCGTGCAGAATTTTCCCGAGGACAGCGCTTGGGCGCACCCGATCGACGGCCTCGTCGCCTACGTCGACATCGTCGCTAAGACCGTTGACCAGGTGCTCGACTTCGGCGTCGTTCCCATTCCTGCTGAACACGGAAACTACACCGATCCCACCCTCACCGGGCCGCTGCGCGACACGCTCAAGCCGATCAGTATCACCCAGCCCGAGGGCGTGAGCTTCACCGTCACCGGCGGCAACCACATCGAGTGGGAGAAATGGAGCCTCGATGTGGGCTTCGATGTGCGCGAAGGCGTCGTGCTGCACAACATCGGCTTTCGCGACGGCGAACAAACGCGGTCCATTATTCGTCGCGCCTCGATCGCGGAGATGGTCGTGCCCTACGGCGACCCCGCGCCCGTGCGCTCCTGGCAGAACTACTTCGACACCGGCGAATACCTCGTTGGCCAGTATGCGAACTCGCTGGAACTCGGCTGCGACTGCCTCGGTGAGATCACCTACCTGAGCCCGGTCATCACCGACGGCTTCGGCAACCCGCGCGAAATTCGCAACGGCATCTGCATGCACGAAGAAGACTGGAGCATCCTCGCCAAGCACAGCGATCTCTGGAGCGGCATCGAGTACACCCGCCGCAACCGTCGCTTCGTGATCTCCTTCTTCACGACCGTCGGCAACTACGACTACGGTTTCTACTGGTACCTCTATCTCGACGGCACGATCGAATTCGAGGCTAAAGCCACCGGCGTAGTCTTCACGAGCGCCTATGCCGGCAAGGGTTACCCCTACGCCTCCGAAATCGCCCCCGGACTCGGCGCCCCCTTTCACCAGCACCTGTTCAGCGCCCGCCTCGACATGGCTCTCGACGGCGACACCAACCGCGTCGAAGAAGAAGATGTCGTGCGCGTGCCCATGGGGGTCGGCAACGAACGCGGCAACGCCTTCACCCGCCAGCGCACTCTGCTCGCCACCGAATCCGATGGCGTCAGGCAAGCGGATGCCTCCATCGGCCGCACCTGGCACGTCTCCAACCCCAATTCCCTCAACCGCCTCGGCGAACCCGTGGCGTATAAGCTGCACCCCCAAGGGCTGCCCATGTTGCTCGCCGATCCCGACTCCTCGGTGGCCCAGCGCGCGGCGTTCGCCACCAAGGGCCTCTGGGTCACCCGCTTCGCCGAAGACGAACGCTATCCCACCGGCGACTTCGTCAACCAGCACTCCGGCGGCGCCGGACTGCCCGCGTTCATCGCGGCGAACCGCGACATCGACGGTGAAGACATCGTGCTCTGGCACACGTTCGGCCTGACCCACTTTCCACGGGTCGAAGACTGGCCGATCATGCCGGTCGACACCGTGGGCTTCAAACTGCGCCCCGACGGCTTCTTCGACCGCAGCCCGGTGCTCGACGTGCCGGCGAACGTGCCGCCGGCATCCGGTCACTGCCACTGAGCCACTGGTCGGGCGGGTGCCGCCCCGCCGTCGAGCCGTGAGTTTCTGCCCGTTGCATCGTACAAACTGGGCTGAAACTCACGGCTCAGGACCGAGGCCGCGAACGTTCGCGCACGCTCGATTCGGGGCGCGGTCCAACATGCCGTCGTGACCCCGATGCATAGCCGTGGCCTCCATGGACGTCGTCATGGCTATCGCGACGCCCACCGCCGTGACCGTGGGTTCGATCAGCAGCGGGGCGGCCGGCTCTCGGTGCGTCGCAGCCGGTTCAGCAGGCGCCGTTGCGACCAAAGCAAGTCCCATGATGTGCGAACTCGCTGCCGAGTGAATGGTCAGCACGCTCAGCAGTAGGGACACGAGCGCCAGCAGGGCGAGCAATGACGGGCGCAGATTCAGCGCGGCACGCCTGTGAAGCGCACGCGGGCAGAACCCCGGTCAGTGTCATGCGCGCCTCCACGGATGGACGCGCGCGTGAGCGGACGCACGCGTGAGCGGCACAGGCGAACCGCGAACCCCCTCAGAATATCGAATTGTGCCGCTGTCGCTGAACACGGGCAAATGAACACCACGCGACCGCGCAATCGGGCAGGCTGGAGTCATGGCGCAGACCACATCCACGGCACCCCTCGCGGCACGCCTCGCGGAATCCCCGAACGATGCCGCGCGCCGCATCGCGCTCACCCGCATGAAACGGCTCGCGGCCGCGCTGCTCGTGCTCATGGCCGTCATCTTCACGGTGTCGTTCGCCCTGCAGGATCGCTACCCCTGGCTCGAATACGTGCGCGCGGCCGCCGAGGGTGGCATGGTCGGCGCCATCGCGGACTGGTTCGCCGTAACCGCCCTGTTTCGTTATCCCCTGGGCCTGCGCATTCCGCACACCAATATCATCGCCAACCGTAAAGACGAGATCGGCGCAAGCCTCGGCGAGTTCGTCGAGACCAACTTTCTCTCCGAGAGTGTTATTCGCGGCAAGCTGGAGTCGATCGGGGTTGCCCGCCGGGTCGGCGCCTGGCTCAGTATGCCGGCCAACGCCGAGAAACTCACCGGCGAACTCGCCGTGGCCGGCCAGGGCATGCTCAACCTGCTCGGCGATGACGCCATCAAGAACCTCATTGAGTCCGTCGCCCGCGAACACCTGGTCCAGCCGGAGTGGGGTCCGAGCCTCGGCCGGGTGGGGGAGCGGCTGGTCACGAGCGGGCAGCAGCACGCGGCCGTCGACCTGCTCCTGGACCGCGCCGACGGCTGGCTGCGGGCGCATCCCGAAGCGTTCGGTCGTGTGGTTTCGCAGCGGCTGCCCAGCTGGCTGCCCGGTTTCGTCGACAAGCTCGTCGACGACAAGGCCTACCGTGAGGTGCTGGCTTTCGTGGCGTCGGCGCGCGGTGACCGGCAGCATCCGGTGCGGCGGGCCATTGACGAGTACCTCGGCGAAGTCATGCACGACCTGCAATATGAGCCAGCCATGATTCAGCGGGTCGAAACGCTCAAGGCCGAGGTGCTCGATAACGCCAAGCTGCGCGAGTTCGCCGCCGACACCTGGGAGGCGATCAAGGCCTCCCTCACCGAGGCCCTCGTTGAGCCGAGGAGCGCGCTGCGGGTCGGCATCCGTTCGACGCTTCATGATGTCGGCGAGCGGCTCACAACGGATGCCGCGCTCGGCTCCCGTATCAACCGCTGGCTCGCCGACACGACCAGCTATATCGTCGCCAACTATCGCCATGAGATCGCCGGCGTGATCACCGAGACCGTCGAACGCTGGCCAGCCGCGGAGACGGCGGCGAAGATCGAACTGCAGGTGGGCCGCGACCTGCAATTCATTCGCATCAACGGAACCGTGGTCGGCGCCCTCGCCGGCTTGGCCATTTTTACGCTCGCGCACGCGGTGGCCGCACTGTTCTAAACGGCGATACCGCAGAACTGTACCGCGTTGGCCCCGATTCGGGGCAGACTAGCCTGAACTGCTGTACCCGAAAGGCACCAATGCACGACCTCACCCGGTGGGCCCTGCGCCCACTGATGCGCGTCTGGACGGCATCTGCCGAGCGCCAGGACCGACACCTGCCCCGCCCGAGCGATGCGCCGCAGGCCCACGCTCCCGGAATCGACAGCGACCGCGTGCTCATTCTCGGCTGCGGACCGGCCGTCGGTTGGGGCGTGCTCAGCCACCAGCTCGCCCTTCCCGGCTCGCTCGCCCGTGAATTGTCGGCGCGTACCGGCCGCGGCGTCGATATCGACCTCGTAGCCAGCCGCACCATGACCGCCTCGACCGCCCTCACCGCGCTGACCGACATTCGACTCGGCCGTTTTGATGCCGTCGTCGTCGTTCTCGGCGTGAACGAAGCACTCGACCTCACCAGCGTCACCGAGTGGCAGCGCCGCCTGACGGCTCTGCTCGACGTGCTGGAGCGCGACACCTCCCGCAGCACCACGATCTTTGTGCTCGGCATTCCGCCCATTCGCAGCATCGAAATCTTCAAGCTTCCGCTCGTGTTCATCGCCGATTGGTCGGCCTCCGACCTCAACGCGGTCAGCGAGAGACTGGCCGCCGTCGCGCCGCGCACCACTTTCGTGCCGTTTTCGCCCACCGCGACCGTGGAGACCGACCGACATCGCACACCCGCCGATTATCGCGGCTGGGCCGTGCTGTTGGCGGGCGCCATGTCCGACAGTCTCGACGCGGCACGCCTCGGGTTCGCGGGTCGGGCCGCGGCGCCCCTCGGTCTCGGCGTTCATCCGTCGACGCGCGACACGGATGCCGCTGGCCGGGAACGCGCCCGGCAAGCGGCCGTCGACGGCCTCGCCATTCTCGACACCCCGCCGGAGGCCCGGTTCGACCGGCTGGTCGTTCTCGCGCAGCGCCTGTTCGACACCGAATCGGCGTTGTTCGGCATCATCGATCACGACCGGCAGTGGCACAAAGCCCGCGTCGGGCTGGAGGCGACGCAACTGCCCCGCTCCGAATCGTTCTGCGCGATCACGATTGACGGCGAGGGGCCGCTCATCATTGAGGATGCCCGCACCGACGCCCGCTTCAGCGACAACCCGCTCGTGCACGGCGACCCGCGCATTCGCTTCTATGCCGGGTTTCCCATCGAGTCGCCGTCGGGGGAGCGCATCGGTGCCCTGTGCGTGTTCGACCCGAAACCGCGGGCACTCGCCGAGGTCGACCAAGTGCTGCTGCGCGAGCTCGCGCTGCTGGTGCAGCGGGAGCTGCGGGTGCCGGCACGGCGAGCGTAGGGTGCAAAGTGCGGCAAGAAGTGCGACTGGACCTCGATGGCGGTGGGAACTGGGCTGCCGTGGATATCAGCCCAACAACCGAAATCCGGTCGTGAAAATGTGTGCCTGGTTGGACGGGGCAAGGTCTGGTTTCTCCCACTGGCGGACACGCCCGCAACCGGCGACGTCGGCCAGTGGCAGGCCCTCGTGGAGCGGATTCAGCACTATTCTGAGGACGCCGACGGGATCGGCTGCTCCAGCCCCAGAATGGCATCAGCTGACCGGGCGAAATCACGCGTTGGCGTGGTGGCCGCGAGTTGATCTGTTGGCTGTCAACGCCGCGCTATTAACCCGTTCTCGCTGTAGGCTCGCGGCGTGAGCGAATCCTTACAGCGCAGGCTGCGCGCCCTGCCCGACTTCCCCGACCAGCTGCCCGTCTTCGATCCGGCCCGGGCGTCGGCCGATCCGGTCGACCTCTTTCTGGACTGGCTCGAGCACGCGCTCGCTGCCGGCGTGCTGCAGCCTCACGCCTTCAGCCTTGCGACGTCGACCATCGGAGGGTTAATCTCGTCGCGCATGCTCATCCTGAAGAACATCGACGACGGTACCTGGCAGTTCGCGAGTACACGCAGCTCCCGCAAGGGGACCGAGCTCGCCGCCAACCCGCATGCCGCCATGAACTTCTACTGGGCATCTCTCGGGCGTCAGGTGCGCGTGGTTGGCGCGGTCACCCTGCTGTCGGCCGAGGCATCCGCTCTCGACTGGGAGGAACGACCCGGAGCCGACGGCCGGGCGAACCCCGACTGGCAGCTCTACGCCCTGCACCCCACCGAGGTCGAGTTCTGGCAGGCCAGCCCCGATCTCCACCACATTCGCCACCGCTACGACCTCTAAGGGGTCAGCTCACGAAACGGAATAAATACCACGCTAAGAGTTTCCGGGTCTGTGCAGGGGGCGGAGTTTTCCGGCTTTGGGTTGGCGGGGGTTG